>CALDCO010000362.1 GCA_937937185.1 uncultured Flavobacteriaceae bacterium | reverse complement strand
ATTTTAGATACCGTAGAATCTCAAGATGTGGTTACTTTTACAGGATCTGCGGCTACAGGGCGACTATTAAAAGCACACCCACGAATTATTCAAGAAGCCGTGCCTTTTACTATGGAGGCCGATTCATTAAATGCGTCTGTTTTGGGTGAAGATGCTGTTCCTGGAACGCCAGAATTTGATCTGTTTATAAAAGAAGTGAGAAAAGAAATGACGGTGAAAGCGGGACAAAAATGTACAGCCATTCGTCGTATTATTGTGCCAGAGAAGTTAGTTGAAGACGTACAAATTGCTTTAGGAAAAGCTTTAGATAAAGTCACTATTGGTGATCCAAGATTAAAAGAAGTTAGAATGGGATCACTTATAAGTAAACAACAAGTTGAAGCAGTAAGAGATTCGGTAACCGATTTGGCTAAAGAAGCACAAATCGTTTATGGCAATTTAGATAAAATAGAAACCATTGGTGCCCATGCTAAAAAAGGTGCTTTTATTAGTCCAATTTTATTAAGAGCAGATCATCCCTTTAAAAATACCATTATTCATGAGCGTGAAGCCTTTGGACCAGTAAGTACCATAATGCCTTATAAAAACTTAGAAGACGCAATTACCTTAGCGCAAATGGGGAAAGGCTCTTTAGTGTCTTCAATAGCTACAAATGATGACAAAATAGCTAAAGAATATGCTATAAATGCAGCAAGTCACCATGGAAGAATTTTAGTGCTTAATAGAGAAAGTGCTAAAGAAAGTACCGGGCATGGTTCGCCATTGCCAAGTTTAGTTCACGGCGGTCCAGGTCGTGCTGGTGGTGGAGAAGAAATGGGAGGCATGCGTGGTATTAAGCATTATTTACAACGTACTGCCATTCAAGGGTCACCAACAACAATCACAGAAATTACTGGGATTTATCAAGCGAATGCCAAATATAAAGAAGCAGCGCAACACCCCTTTAAATACCATTGGGAAGATATCCAGCCAGGCATGTCTTTAAAAACACATAAGCGTACCTTTACAGATACCGATATTATTAATTTTGCAAACCTTACCTGGGATCATTTTTATGCGCATACCGATATTACGTCTTTAGATGGTAGCATTTTTGAAAAGCGAACTGCTCATGGTTATTTCATTATCTCAGCAGCAGCAGGATTATTTGTGTATCCTAATAAAGGGCCGGTTTCTGCAAATTATGGCTTAGAGGAGTGTCGTTTTTTAAGACCATTATATCATAACGATACGGTTTATGTGCGTTTAACCTGTAAGCAAAAGGTAGATCGCGACGTGGCATCAGCCGAACATCCTAGTGGCATTGTGAAATGGTTTGTTGAGATATTTGTTCCCGAAGTCTCGGGAGAAGATGAATTAGTAGCTGTTGCGACTATTTTAACCATGGTTCAGAAAAAACAAGAAACATTTGTTGAGATGACTTCAGAAAAAATTGAAGAATGCCTTCACAAGTTAACTGAAAAATCAAAAGCAAAGTGGGGAATGATGACGCCGCAGCATATGGTGGAGCATTTAGAAGGAAGTTATAGAACGGCGGCAGGACAATTTCAAAATTTTGAAATTGCCACTCCAGAAAAGTATTTAGAAAAGGTTCGTAACACCCTATACAATTATGAAAAAATGCCTCAAAATTTTGAAATGCCATTACTTAAAAAAGGAAAAGTAGAAGTATTAAGGCATGATAGCCTGGATACCGCCAAAGCTAAGCTCATAGAAGCACGTGAGCAATATGTCGCTTACTATAAAGAAAACCCAGAAACTACAAATAATAACCCCGTGTTTGGCGCTCTAAATAAATATGAATGGTATTTATTAGAACGAAAGCATTTGAATCATCATTTTGAGCAGTTCGGATTAATATAAATTAACGATTAACGATTTTTGATTGGAGAAGTCACTGCGCACTTGTTGCGCAAGCGCATGAATACAACGAAATGACCAAAACGTATTATACATACATTCTAACACACGAAAGAAATCATTTATTTTATGTTGGCGTAACAAATAATATAGAAAGACGAATAAGTGAACATAAAAAAGCAACTTTTGGAACCCACGTTGGACGTTATAATATTAAAAAATTGGTTTATTTTGAAGCGCATCCAGATATAAGAGTTGCAATAAGAAGAGAAAAGACCATTAAAAAATGGAAACGACAGTGGAAAATTAATCAAATAACAGAGGTGAATCCCGAATGGGTTGATCTGAGTTTAGATTGGGATCTGTCTAAATATAATAGAAGAAATAACAATACGAATGCGCAATAAATGCGCATTGACAAAAAAAGAAGATGAGTGATCCATACGTAAAAATAGACATAGAAAACGAAGTAGGATATATAGAATTTTTTCATCCTGCTCATAACTCCTTACCAGGAGATCTATTAGCAAAATTAGCAAAAACAATAACCGAAGCAGGAACCAATGATGCGATTAAAGTTATAGTACTTAAAAGCGGAGGCGATAGAACATTCTGTGCAGGAGCGAGTTTTAAAGAGCTTATAAATATTAATGATGCCGAAACTGGACGTGTGTTTTTCTCTGGTTTTGCTAATGTGATAAACGCCATGCGTAAATGCCCGAAATTTATCATTGGTCGCGTACAAGGAAAAACAGTAGGAGGAGGCGTAGGCGTCGCTTCGGCAACCGATTATTGTATGGCGTCTAAATTTGCTGCGATTAAATTAAGTGAATTAAATGTAGGAATTGGACCTTTCGTAGTTGGTCCAGCGGTTGAGCGTAAATTGGGACTAACAGGAATGTCTCAAATTGCAATAGACGCCAATACATTTTATCCTGCCGAATGGGCAAAAGATAAAGGCTTATATAGTCAGGTTTATGAAAGTACAGAAGCATTAGATGCTGCAGTAAAAATATTTGCTGAAAATTTATGTGCTTACAATACTGAAGCGATGAAAGAAATGAAAACCATTTTTTGGAAAGGCACAGAAGATTGGGATACACTTTTGGCAGAACGCGCAGTAATTAGTGGGCGCTTAGTGCTTTCAGAATTTACAAAAGAAAAATTAAAAGGGTTTAAATGATTAATGAATTACGGTTAACGGTTTTAGATTTTTGAAGTTCTCTAATCAAAAATCGTGAATCAAAAACCTCCAATCAATATGATTTATGCATTCAAAGGATTTACACCTGTAGTACACGAAAGTAGTTTTGTACATCCATTAGCAGCAGTGACGGGTAATGTTATTATAGGAAGGAACTGTTACATAGGTCCGGGGGCTGCGATTCGAGGTGATTGGGGACAAATTATCTTGGAAGACGGCGTAAATGTACAAGAAAACTGTACTGTGCATATGTTTCCTGGGAAATCCATAACTTTAAAAGAGAGCGCTCATGTTGGCCACGGCGCGATTATTCATGGGGCTAATTTGGGTAAAAATTGTCTCATCGGAATGAATACGGTGATTATGGACGATGCTGAAATTGGAGATGAAAGCATCGTTGGTGCAATGGCATTTATTAAAGCTGAAACCATCATTCCAAAGCGAAGTTTGGTGGTAGGGAATCCAGCAAAAGTAATCAAACAAGTGAGTGATGAGATGATCGCTTGGAAAACCAAAGGCACACAATTATACCAACAACTGCCAAAAGATTGCCATGAAAGTTTAAAAGCTGTAGAGCCTCTTAGAAAAGTTCCTGAAAATCTTCCTACTCAAGAAGAAGCCTACAAAACGTTAAGAGAAACGTTTAAGTAAAGACCTGTCAGGTTTTCAAAAGCTGACAGGTCTAAATGGGCATGGCACTAGTTTATTTATTAAATAACAATCCCACTTAAATCAATCTCGTTGGTTTCTTTTCCAGTAGGTAAAGTAATCAAACTCTGTACGTTTCCTAAATAAGGCAGCAAAGTGAGCTGTAAAATCACTTAGAGAAGTTCCTGAAAATCTTCCTACTCAAGAAGAAGCCTACAAAACATTACGAGAGACGCTTAAGTAAAGACCTGTCAGGTTTTCAAAACCTGACAGGTCTAAATGGGCATGGCGCTAGTTTATTTATTACATAACAATCCCACTTAAATCAATCTCGGTGGTTTCTTTTCCAGTAGATAAAGTAATCAAACTCTGTACGTTTCCTAAATAAGGCAGCAAAGTGAGTTTTGAAATTATGAACGTTTCATAAGCTTCAATATCCTCGACAACTAGTTTTAATAAATAATCAAAATTGCCAC
>CALDCO010000361.1 GCA_937937185.1 uncultured Flavobacteriaceae bacterium | reverse complement strand
CATTAGTAGAAGCTTCAACAAAAATGTAAAAGTTCCCTTCAATAGCATTTGATGGGCCAGTTCCTCCTGAGGGGGTAGCATTATTATTTAAGATCCAATCTACATCATCAGCTGAAGATTGAGTCCATTCACCAAAGGTGTTTTCGAAACTTTCATTATATGGAAATGATGAAATACTAGGACCACAAGCAGCACTGTTCACTACAACAGTTCGCGTAACTGGAATGGCGCTATTTCCAGCAGCGTCACTTACATTATAATTTATTGTATAAATTCCTGGTAAATTGGTATTTACAGTTCCAGAAATTACAATATTTGCAGTTAAATCTCCATCTACATTATCTGTAGCTGTCGCACCTTCTTCATTGTAAGGCTCTCCCGCATTTAAATTCACTGTCGATGGACCTACTAGAGTAATCACAGGAGCCTCTGTATCTGGCGCTGTAAACGTTCCTGTAAATAAACCGCGACCGTAAGTAGATGCAATTACTCTATTATTTGTATCATCTCCATTTACAGCCCAATAATCAAAAGAGGTTACGCTTACATCGCTCATGCCATTATAAGCTTGAGACCATGCAGGATTAGCGTCACCAAAGTTTGAAGTTTGCCATACTCCCAATTGCGTTGCTAAAATAGCTTCATTAGGGTTTAATGGATTCATTAGGAAATCTCTAACCGGAACATTAGGAAGGTTTCCTTCTTTACTCACCCAGCTAACACCTGCGTCTGATGAATACCAAACACTGTCTACACCGTAATTATGAATAGTAACGATTAGGTCATTGAGGGTTTGCCCAAATCTAATTGATGATACAGCGCCAACAAAAGGAACTGTTATATCATTCCACGTTGCAGTAGTATTAGTCACATTTGATAATCTTAATAGTTTTCCGTTTGCTAATCCAACATACCATTGATTATTAGTAAATGGCGATGCTCTAAAAGCTGTTGGCCTAGCTGTTAGCAATGTATCAGTATCGATTAGGTTGCCATTGGTGATCGCCTCTACATCAAAAGATTTTATAGCAAATTGCTCTTTAATACTGTCTCGCCTATTAATTGTACCATTTGTAAGTAGTCTATTGGCTTCACTATCGTAATCCATTTGATTTACGAAATCTCCAGTAGTTGTATCATCAAAAAGTTGTCTAGCACTAGAACCAAAACCTCGTCTAGGTCTACCATCCCATGGCAAATTAAATCGATATATTTGATTACGAATAAAGGTCGCGATCATAAATTCACCATCCTTGTCTACAAAATTATAGAATCCATCACCACCCATGAGTCTTTCAGAACGATTAATACCTGGATTAGTATTAAATGTTCTAAATGCTGCAGTGCCATTATCTTGAGACCCGCCAATAAAAATACCATTAGTGTCACCTGGGCCATCAGGGCCAATACTTGCTTTTACAAACTGTGTTACATTATAACCTCTAACTCTATGAGAAATTACAACAGTATTGGGTTCCGAGAGACTTCTGTCATAATAGACCCCACCATCATTACCAAAAATGGCTTGATTGGAATTGCCTGGCCTGAATGCCATGGCATGTTGATCTGCATGAACCGTTGAAACAAATAGGGATACCAAGGCATTATTATTCGACCACTTAGAAATTTGTGTCCAAGAATCGCCTCCATTTGTACTTCTAAATAAATCAATCCCACCAACATAAAGAATATCATCGTTGTTTGGATCCATTTCTATTAATAAGTTATAATGCGCTTGACCTCTTGTAAAATCATTCGCTGGAATATTTTCGTCGCGATCATTAGGCAAACTCTTAGGGATAATACTTGAAAAACCATCTGTGGTACTCCATATAACAACGGGTACTTGCGGAACAGTTCCTTGAACTAATGCAACCATTTTATTAGGATCAGTGGAGGATACTTCTAATTCAACACGGTTAGAAATTGGTAAGGGAGATCTTGGAGCTTCAGTCCAGGTTACTCCATCTGTTGAGCTAAAAATACGTCCGCCACCACCCAATCCAAAATTAGGTGTTGAAATAGTACCCATCCATAGGGTATTATTTGCACTTATTTCAAAGTCGTTTGGAGTAATATTATATGTCCTGCCCTGATGATTAAATGTCATATTTGGAGAATTTATCCTATTCCACGTTGCACCATCATCTGTGGACCTGTAAAGCCCCGCAGATTGTACGCCTAAAAAATTACCAGGCCCATTTCCATACCAACTCGAGCCAACACCAACAAAAAGTTCTGTTGAAGTTCCATTATCCCAAGCAATAATATCATTTACAAAATAAACCCCAGAAAGAAATAGATTTGTTCCATTGCCTGTATCACCACCACCATCAGGGGGAATAGTAATAGCATTCCAACTATTACCCCCATCTGTAGACCTGTAAACACCATTTCCTACTACATCACCGGCTGTATATTGTTCTCCAGTACCAATATACCAAATATTAGAATCTCTTGGATCTACAGTAATAGAAGTTATCGATAAATTACCCGGTACGTTTTGTACTCTTGTCCAAGATGACAGACCATCTGTAATGTCTTGATTTACCCAAAGGCCACCACTAACACTTCCAGCAAAAACCCTAGCGTTGTTTGGGTCGTTAGGGTCGAATAAAATTGCTCGCGTTCTGCCACCAACATTATTTGGTCCTCTTTCCTCCCAAGCATTTGATGCATCTCCAGGGTTTAATTGATTACTTCGCTGCTGTACAAGTCGTTCTCTCAATTGTGAGAGTTCAGCATTATCTAACTTTCCTGTAGAAGGATTAATAGTTAATTCCCACATTTGCTCATAATAAGCATCAGGTGGAAGCCCCTCTGCTTTGCGTCTCTTTTTATCCCAAGTCTTAGTTTCCTTATAAGGGCTGTTTTCAATGAATTTTTGATATTTTTTTCTTTGTTCGGTAATGTCTAAATCTAAATCGATTTTAGATTTTTCATCTGGATTTAACATAATAGCTCCTATTATTACTAATGTTGCTATGAAGCCTACTAATAGGGCTAATGATTTTTTTTTCATTCTTTTCATAATTTATAGTTACTTTATAATGCTTACTCCCTTTTAAAGTCTTTTTTCAGCTAATTCAGACTATTCATTTATTACTTGCTAAGCATGATTTAGTAGTAAACACATAGTGTTATTTAATTTTTAGAAGCTTAATGGTATAAATATTTCGTAGAGTTAATGGCTATTTTAAGACATAGAATTACCACTCTTTGACATGTAATTCTTATAAAATTTATAGGTTAAAAGATTTGTATGTCAAAAAAAATGGCCCTTTAGTTTTCTAACTCTATTTGACTATGGGTTAAAAGAAAAAACGAATACCGCCATTAATATTTATTTGAGATAAGTTATCAATTTCGTTATCTTCAAGTGTTACTTCTTCACTCTGCCCATAAACAGAGATGGTTGCTTTTCTTAGCGAACCGGCAATATAATTTACACCAGTACCTAAAGCAATGGAAGGCGTGAGGTAGTAATCATATTGCACACCAATACCTAGGCCTAAGCTGCCGCCTTTATATGTTTTGTTTATGTTGATAAAAGTACTTTCGTGATTATAATTTAAATACCCAATACTACTCGCCAATATAAGCCCATGTTTTTTATTGCTAGAGATAAGGCGATACAAATATTCTGGTGCTATGAATGTGATATTTATTTTATCAGAATATGATTCAGGAGCATTAACAAAATTAGAAAAAGTTATTTCGCCTTTCGAAGAAAAATTATTGTACGTTATCCCTAAAGCCCAGTTTTCCCCTATAAAATAACTAAGATGTGCTTCTAGATTACGCCCAGATTTTAAGGCTTTAAGATAGTCTTTAAAATCTGTTGCGGTATTATTGATTGCGACGCTATCGTTTGCAGGTGCTGTTCTGTAACCATAACCAGCACTAAGAGAAAGCCTAAATTTCTTTTTTGTAGATTGGTTTTGGTCTTTAAAAGCAATATCTCTAGGAGTAAAAATAAAATCACCTAGAATGGTTGCATTGTGATTTCTATTTATAGTCCAAGGACTATTGTTTTTATCAACAGTGATTGAGTTTGAGTGCAAACCTCCTAAACCATCTCTTTCAAAAACCTCCTTCGGTTCTGAAGCATTGCGATCTCGATCTGGAGCATAATTTCTAATGTTTCTATTACTCTTAATTCTCTCTTGTTCGCCTTGCCCACTATTAAAGTTTACACCTTGATGAGCTATCCAAATATTATCAGGAAAATGTGCGGCCATGTCTTTTACTTTTATGGCTCCTAAATCTGGTAAAGGAAGGACTTCTCCCCACTTATCATCTTCAAGTATTTCTACTGTAGTTCCATTTGCTAAATCTGTAGGCGGTGTAAAAGGGATAGATTCTACAATATAATCTGTAGTTTCATAGATAGTGGTAAAATTTGCTTTTAGAGTAAAACAGCGATCTGCATCTAGAGGGTAATCACAATCTATTAAGATATTATCTCGTCCTTCGTTATCTGTTATTTCCAAAAACGGAGAAGCATCTTGCGAAAATAAAACCGCACTTGTTAAAAATAATATTAGGGAAATTATTCTAAACATATTAGAAAAGCGTTTTAATTATAGTTAATAATGATAAATCCATCTAATTTCTGTTTCAATGTTACAATTTTGGCTATTTACATATACCATTGCTTTTATGTTTTTAATAAATACTGTAACCATATACTATAAATTTCATATTTATAGAATGATTATTAAAAATAGTCTGATTAGTTTTGTTACTATTACTGATACTATTCATGTCTTTACTTAACAGTACTTTAGAGAAGATTAAGCTCTTTCTTGATAATGTTTTTGAAAATAGTAAATACCTTGCCATTGATTTTATTTTTGTTATGCACATGCAAAATTATGTTATTTCGGGATACTAAAACACCCCAATGGTAGCCAAATAAAAACCCTACTTATAGGGTATATTTTATATCCTTGCTTTATGTATCTTTGAGATTTAAATGAATACTTTTAAAATGATTTTTAGGCAAAGTGAAAAATGAAGTTTTTTATAGCCTATGCATATAGATATGAATTATTATAAATTATTTAGTGTTATTGCTTTTGTGTTTTTTACCAAACCTTTCATTGCGCAGAATAATGTAGATATCGATAGAATCATAAAAAGCAGTAAAGATTCTTTAAACACTAACCCTAACTATGTTTATCATTCTCTTTCTGCTATTGTAAAAGACGATGTGGTGGCAGATACACTAAAAGGGAATGCTTATATTGTTTTGTCTGAGTATTTTAATAAACTTGGGGTTACAGATTCTGCGATATTTTATGCTAATAAAGGGATAGAGAAAGTGACCTTGGAAAAACAAAAAGGACTCGCTTATAGAGTACTTGGTTCAAGTTATGTACAAAATGGAAAACGCGATGAAGCTTTAGTATGGCTTTTAAAAAGTCTTCAAATTGCCGAGCGTTTGAAAATCACAGAATTATTATTTTCTGTTAAATTAGATTTCGGGCACCTATACTACCAAAAAGCTGAATATGATAAAGCTTTATTGTATTTCAATGAGTGTGCAGATTCTGGGTACTCTGAAGAATTCAAAATTAAAGCACTTATAAATATTGCTAGTGTATATTTTAGGAAGGGTGATCTCAATATGGCTAAAAAATATTTTAAAAAAGTCATTGAAAAACAACAAAAGTTAAAGCATACCGATATAATGGCAGTGGCAAGTAGGTATATTAATATTGGGGCTATAGATTTTGAGCTTAAAAATTATGAGCAGGCAGAAAATTCTTTTAAAAAAGCAAAAGAAATAAGTGAAAAGACCAATTCGTTTACTGTTTTTATAAAAAGTACAATTAATCTAGGAGCGGTATATCATGCTAAAGAAGACTATAAAAAAGCCTTACGGTTTTACGATGAAGCATTGCAAAAAGCAAAAGAGACCTCTAATTTGGAATACCAGAAAAGGATTTATCAGTATTATGAAGCCACTTACCTTGAAACTGACGATTATAAAAGGGCGTATGAAATATTAAAGAAATACCATGTTGTTAATGATTCTATAAATAAAAGTAATTTAGATAATAAAATTAAGGAGCTTGAAGTGAAATATGAGCTTTGTCAAGTAAAATATGAAACTTCAAAAAAAGAAGAGGAATTAAAAACCCAAAAATTTTTAAAAAAATTA
>CALDCO010000360.1 GCA_937937185.1 uncultured Flavobacteriaceae bacterium | reverse complement strand
ACTTTTACTATTTGAAATAGAGTTTTAACCCTTGGTTGCATTTCATTCCTACACCATTTAGAAACTGTTGTACAATTCATTTCCAATTGATCTGCTAACCAATTGTTCGTTTTTTCTTTTTCTGCTAGAACAGCCTTTATTCGATTGAATATTTCATTGTCCATGATAAAATTTTATCGTTCAAATTCAAAGGTAATAACTTCATTTGAAATGTTTTTAGCTTTATTTTATGCTTTTGGGGGTTAAATAAACCAAATAAAGTTTTTTTTTGAATATTAAAACTTAAATTATATCAGCGTGAGACGTATTTAAAGCAGACTCAGAGCGATAAGACTATTCACAGTTAGAAACCCTCGATGCTATGCATAATCTATTGAGTATTAGGAAACATCAAAATGAATTTATATAAAATGCTAATAAGAAATTAAAGATTAAATTTTGGAGTTCAAGGATAAATAAGTTAAATATCCAAGATAAAGGAGACCAAAATCTTAATCTTTGAAGGTGGAAGATTTAAGCTCTTTAGGTTTTTTAGGTTGGCAAGTGTAGTGGCAAAACTAAATGTGTTTAAATATGAGGATGGTTTTTCTGCAACACGAAACGAAACCCAACCCAATACTATACATAGCAAATAGGTGGGCTTAAGACAGCTCGAAAAGTTTGTGTTCATTTGCAAGGTCGCCAAATCTTTTTATTTGGCTTTATAATGAAAAAGGCAAATCAAAATGCAAAAGTTTGGCTTAGTTCCTAATCGAAAATAATAGTTTATCCTGCCTTATATGCTAGGTATTTAACAATACCTGCCATTTAAACAAAGGATCGACAGACAATAGCCATTGTTTTAAATTATAGGTAGTATTCAATAAATATCTAATATAAAGAAACGTTATCGAATTTAGCTCCTTTAAATAGCTGTTAATGGTTTAAAGTAATCGATAGTATTACTAATGTTCATTTTTTGGCCTGATCCAAAAACCTTAGATAAAATTTTATAAAAACCTTAATGTAAAGGCTTTTTCAAACCAAATCCATAGATCAAATCCAGGTCGCAAACACGTTTAAATACTTTTTTTATCGTTAAAATGCGTTTTTTATTTGGATTATTGGAAATTATAAACTAAATTAGCTGTATACAAATGTAATTATGTAATTGATTTACTAACTACATTAAGGTATTAAAAATGTGTTTAATTTGATCCCCAAATCATAATGAATCGTACTTATTATTTATTGCTATTTTCTTTTTTTATTGTTTTAGGTACAATTGCTCAAGAGGCAAGTTATGAAATACCAAAAAGATCTACAAACACAAACATTTTAAAAACAGACGGGTTGGTACAACCTCATTTAGATGAGTTTTTATTACTCTGTAAGAAATACGACATTGATTATTCTGAGAAGTTGTTTAAGTTAAAAGAAATCGTAATAGTAGATTCTTTAGCGATAACACCAAAAGGAGGAACTTTAGGAATGTTAGTTAGAGATGATCAATACCAAGTCGAAAAAATCATATTCAGTTGGATGACACTTTTAGATTCTGAGATTCTTAAAGTGGTCGCATATCACGAATTTGGACATTACTTTTTAGGCTACAAACACATTTGCGATGATTGCAATAAAATTATGGCTAAAGTTAACTCTAGTTATTTTGATATCGCAAAAGACTGGGACTATCATGTAGAAAATTTATTTATAAACTCTCCCGAGTATTTGAAAAAACAAGGTTTGGCGAAAAACTAACTTAAAACTACTAACTAAGCTAGGCCTTATATTTGATTTTATTTTATTAGTGTTAGATAATCCCGCTCAAAAGGCGGGATTATTGTTTAAATAAATCTAAACCAGGAATATTGGGCATACCATCTTTCGCTACAGCCGCAACCTCGGTATCATGAATAGTAGTCGCTTTAGCGATGGCTTTATTAAGCGTTAAAATTAAATAATCTTCTAATTGCTCTTTGTCTTCTAATAGAGAATCATCAATAGTTATACCTTTTATAACCTTATTGGCATTTAGGGTTACCAATACTAAGTTATCATTACTTTTTTCATCTATTAAAACAGTATCCAACCGTGCTTTGGTCGCTTCTACTTTTTTCTGGGTCTCTTTAAGTTTTCCCATCATTCCCATTAAGTCTCCAAACATAAATTTTATATTTAATTATTTTAAGAGTGTAAATTTATTAAATAACAATGACAAAATATCAAGCTTTTTTTTATGACCAAATTTACTACGATTATTATCATAATTAATTTTATTTTCGCAATGTCTTGTAAAAATGATATTAATATGAAAGAGAATAATACCATTAAAACACCTAAAGCAAAAAAAATAAAAAAGAAATTAGAGATTCATAACGATGTAAGAATCGATAATTATTTTTGGATGAATGATAGAGATGATAAAGAAGTTATAGCGCATTTAAATCAAGAAAACGATTATACCAAAGCCTCATTAAAACATACCGAACAATTTCAAAAAGACCTATTTGAAGAAATGAAAGGGCGTATAAAAAAAGATGATGCCTCTGTGCCTTACAAGAAAAATGGGTATTGGTACATTACTAAATATGAAAAAGGAAAAGATTATCCTATTTATTCACGAAAAAAAGAAAGCCTCGATGCAGTCGAAGAAATTTTATTTGATTGTAATGAAATGGCGAAAGGGCATCCTTATTTTCAATTAGGTGGCATAGCCATTAGTGCTGATAATAAATTAGCCAGCTTTTCTGTAGATACAGTTAGCAGAAGGCAATATACCCTATATATTAAAAATTTAATTACAGGAGAAATTTACCCAGATAAAATTGAAAATACTACGGGAAGTTCTACTTGGGCGAATGATAATGAAACGCTATTTTATGCTCAAAAAAATGAGGTGACTTTAAGGTCGGAAACCATATTTAGACATAAACTTAACACGTCCTCCAAAGCAGATAAAATAGTATTCCATGAAAAAGACGAGACATTTAATACTTTCGTTTACAAAACAAAATCACAAAAATATATTGTTATTGGCTCTACAAGCACTTTAACTTCAGAATATAGAATTTTAAATGCCAATACACCAGACGAAGATTTTAAAATTTTTCAGGCCAGAGAACGAGAATTAGAATATTCGATAGCGCATTACGGTGAGCATTTTTACATCATTACAAACAAAGACGGTGCGACAAACTTTAAGCTTCAAAAAACAAGCGAAAATAGAACCTCGAAGGAGAATTGGGTTGATATTATACCACATAGAAATAGTGTTTTAATAGAAGACATAGAAATTTTTAAAGGATACCTAGTGGTAAACGAGAGGCAAGACGGTTTAAATAAACTCCGTATAATGAGTTGGGATGGAAAACAAGATTATTATTTTCCTTTCAATAATGAAACTTACACCACTGCAATAGGAAACAATCCAGATTTTAATAGCGATGTGTTAAGGTATTCGTACAATTCATTAACCACACCTAGTTCGGTCATCGATTATAATTTTGAAACTAAAGAAAAAACCATTAAAAAAGAACAAACGGTCTTAGGGGGTCGATTTAATAAAGAAAATTACGAGTCTAAGCGCATATGGGCAGTAGCACGTGATGGCGTTAAAGTGCCCATCTCTTTAGTCTATAAAAAAGGAATAAAATTAGACGGCAGTAACCCTTTATTGCAGTATGCTTATGGTTCTTATGGTTCTACGGTAGATCCCTATTTTTCTTCAGTTCGTTTAAGTTTATTAGACCGTGGGTTTATTTATGCGATCTCCCATGTTAGAGGAAGCGAGTATTTAGGGCGTCAGTGGTATGAAAACGGAAAATTAAAAGCAAAAAAAAACACATTTACAGATTTTATAGACTGTTCAAAGCATTTAATTAAGGAAAAGTATACTTCTAAATCGCATTTATATGCCATGGGAGGCAGTGCTGGTGGTTTATTAATGGGAGCCATAGTGAATATGAATCCCGAATTGTATAATGGCGTTATTGCAGCTGTTCCATTTGTAGATGTTATTACAACCATGTTAGATGATAGCATCCCATTAACTACAGGAGAATATGACGAATGGGGAAACCCCAATAACGAAGAGGACTATAATTACATAAAAACCTATTCGCCTTACGACAATGTCATGGCAAAAGAATATCCTAACATGTTAGTTACAACAGGGTTGCATGATTCTCAAGTGCAATATTTTGAACCGGCCAAATGGGTGGCAAAATTAAGAGAGTTAAAAACCGATACCAATAAATTATTATTTCATATCAACATGGAAGCTGGACATGGCGGTGCCTCAGGTCGTTTTGAAAGTTTAAAAGAAGTGGCTCTAGAATATGCTTTTTTATTAGATTTGGAAGGAATTTCTGAATAATTAATTTAAAAATCTTATTTTTGGAAGATTTTTGTTGCTAACTAAATATTGGTCATTGCCAATTTGTAAAGTCTTATGATAGAAAAAAAACAAGTTTATGACAATGTGTTGGATCTTATAGGCAACACACCATTAATAAGACTAAACCATATCACAAAAGAATTTAAAGGAAATTATTATGCAAAAATAGAAGCTTTTAATCCAGGACACTCTTCAAAAGATAGAGTTGCGTTATATATCATAGAGCAAGCCGAAAAAGAAGGGATTATAAAACCTGGCGACACCATTATAGAAACCACTTCTGGGAATACAGGATTTAGTTTAGCAATGGTGAGTATTATTAAAGGCTATAAATGCATTCTTGCGGTAAGTTCTAAATCTTCAGCCGATAAAATAGAGATGCTTAAAAACATGGGGGCGAAAGTTTATGTATGCCCAGCAAATGTTAAAGCAGACGATCCCAGATCATATTATGAGGTCGCTAAGGCACTGCATAGAGAAATTAAAGGATCTATATATATCAATCAGTACTTTAATCAATTAAACATTGATGCGCATTACAAGTCGACAGGTCCTGAAATATGGAATCAAACAAATGGTGAAATTACACACTTAGTTTCCTGTAGTGGAACCGGAGGAACCATCTCTGGGACCGCAAAATATTTGAAAGAAAAAAAGGCAACGGTTAAGATAATAGGGGTAGATGCTTATGGCTCGGTAATAAAAAAGTATCACGAAACTCGAGAACTAGATACCAATGAAATATACCCTTATCGTATTGAAGGTTTAGGGAAAAATTTAATTCCGTCCGCAACTAACTTCGAAATTATTGATCAATTTGAAAAAGTAGCCGATCAAGAAAGTGCTATCACAGCAAGAGAATTAGCCTTACAAGAAGGTTTGTTTGTGGGTTACACCTCAGGTGCAGCGATGCAAGCCATTAAGCAATTAAATGAAAAAAACACCTTTACTGATAACGATTATGTTGTTGTTATTTTTCCAGATCATGGTTCTCGCTATATGAGTAAAATATACAATAATAAATGGATGGAAAACCAAGGCTTTTTTGATTGCGAAAAAGAAATGGAAACAAAAGATATTCAGTATATTAAATAGTTTATTTATAAATCATAGCTAATCATGGTATTAACACATTAGCTATTTTTTTGTTGATAATACAATTGAAAACATTATGTGAGAAAGTGATAAATGTTTAATTTTGGAAAATATAATTTAATTTAATAGCAGAAAATAAAATCATTTATTTTATAACTATTGAATACGTGATAATGAAAAGATAGATGAAAGACTTATTCGAAAAGATATATAAAGATAAAGGCCCTCTGGGAAAATGGGCTTCACAAGCTGAAGGTTATTTTGTATTTCCTAAATTAGAAGGTCAAATTTCTAACCGAATGAAGTTCCAAGGAAAAAATGTAATCACTTGGAGTATAAATGATTATTTAGGATTGGCAAATCACCCTGAAGTTCGTGAAATCGACGCCGAAGCTGCGGCTGAATATGGCTCTGCCTATCCTATGGGAGCAAGAATGATGTCTGGTCATACCGATTTACATGAACAACTTCAAAACGAATTAGCAACGTTTGTTAATAAAGAAGCCACATATTTATTAAACTTTGGCTACCAAGGTATGGTTTCTACTGTAGATGCATTAGTCTCTAAAGACGATATTATTGTTTATGATGTCGATGCGCATGCCTGTATTATTGATGGTGTGCGGTTACATATGGGAAAGCGGTTTACTTACAAACATAATGATATCGATAGTTTAGAGAAAAACCTTGATCGTGCAACTAAAATGGCTGAGCAAACTGGAGGTGGTATTCTTGTGATCTCTGAAGGCGTCTTTGGAATGCGTGGTGAACAAGGTCGTTTAAAAGAAATTGTTGCCTTAAAAAAGAAATATAACTTCAGGTTATTTGTTGATGATGCGCATGGTTTTGGCACATTAGGAAAAACAGGAGCAGGAACTGGAGAAGAGCAAGGGGTTCAAGATGATATCGATGTCTATTTTGCGACCTTTGCAAAATCTATGGCAAGCACAGGAGCATTTATTGCTGGAGATAAAGAAATTATCGATTATTTAAAATACAATCTAAGATCTCAAATGTTTGCTAAATCGTTACAAATGCAACTCGTGGTAGGGGCATTAAAACGTTTAGATATGCTACGAACAATGCCTGAACTAAAGCAAAATTTATGGACGATTGTAAATGCCTTACAATCTGGTTTAAAAAACAGAGGCTTTGATATAGGAAACACACAAAGTTGTGTTACTCCGGTATATTTAAAAGGGAGCATTCCAGAAGCAATGGCATTAGTGAGAGACCTACGTGAGAATTATGGAATTTTCTGCTCAATTGTAGTGTATCCAGTAATCCCAAAGGGATTAATTTTACTAAGAATGATTCCTACAGCGACACACACATTGCAAGATGTTGAAGAAACATTAGATGCTTTTGATGCCATTAGAGACCGACTCAAAAATGGAACTTATAAGCGCATGTCTGCTTCATTAATAAAAGCAATGGGAGAAGTTTAGGCTCTCTGTACAGCAACTATAAAAATAGTTTAACCCAAAACAGGTAACTTTCTATAGTTTGTTCTATTATTTTTTTGGAACGAAGTGAAAAATTAAGTGAATACCTGTTCGATGAGAAAATTAAGACTTTGTCTATGCCGTTTAATTATTAAGGATTTAACTACAAGAGCATTTTTTTGTAGGTTTTACGTCGTTTAAATACTTTGGGATCAAAATGTTTCCATATTTTATGAATGGCTTCATTATCTTCTAACTCTGGAGTTCGATAACAATGTACAATGTTTTTTCTTTTAAAAGTTTCATAGTATTCATTAAAAATTAAGGCATGTACGCCTTTATTTTGATAATCTGGATGCACTCCAATTAAATAAAAAACAACATCTTTATTGTTTTTTTTAGCATCTAAAAGTTTTGTAAAACCTAAAGGAAATAGTTTTCCATTCATTTTTTGCAATGCTTTTGCAAAACGGGGCATTACAATTGCAAAAGCCACTAAATTATCGGCTTTGTCTACAACAAATTTTATGTATTCAGGATCTATAAAACTTATAAATTTCTTTTTAAAATATGCCTTTTGTATGTCTGTAATCTGTACAAAAGATGATAATGAAGCGTAAGTGGTATTAAATAAATCGAACATCCGATCAACATAAGGGATTACTTCTTCTGTTTTAGTAAGGTTTAAAGTGTTTAGTTGATAACGCTTTCTTATCAATTTTTCTGCTTTTTTAAAAAACTCTGGCTTCACATTTTCAAAGGGAAATTTACTTTCAGAGTACTCCTTTTCTATTTTAAAACCATTAGCTTCATAATGTTTAATATAATAGGAATGATTATACCAACTCACCATAGAACTTATATGATCAAATCCTTCAGTTAAAACACCTACTTTATCTAAATTAGAGAACCCAACAGGACCTTCTGTATATAGTAAATTATGTGCATTTCCTATTTTATAAACTTCGTTTAAAAGCGCTTTTGAGACTTCTAAATCATCAATAAAATCGAACCAACCAAAACGCATTTTTTTATGGTCTTGATTTTTTATTTCTATCCAATTAATTATTGCAGCTACCCTACCAACAATTTCATCATTTTTATAAGCTAGAAAAAAAGTAACTTCGGCATCATTAAAAATAGGGTTTTTCTTTTTATTGAACGTTTCTAATTCTTGGCTAATAATAGGGGGAACCCAATATTTAGAGTCCTTATACAATGTAAAGGGAAACTTAACAAATTGTTTTATTTCCTTTTTAGATTCAGCTTTTTTTATTTTTATCATATAACAGCGACTACGATAGCAAATTATTTATCATCAAAATCAATGTTTTGAGAATCTTTTTTTCTTTTTTTAGTTTCGGCACCCTCTTTATTTTTTTTGCCTTTGCCTTTAGCTCGTTTTCTTCTTTTACCTTCTTCTTTAGCATCGTTGTTATTATCAATATCTGTGTCGGGGTCTTTATGAAAATCGAAACGATAAGACACTCCTAAATTTATACTAAACACCGAAGGCGTGTCTTTGGTGTTAAATGTTAATGCCGTATCTAACTGAAAATCTTTACTCCATAGATAAGCGCCTCCAAAACGAAATAAATTATCTGCATAAAAATCACTTTTAATGCCTTGAGCTTCACCAAATAAAACGAGTTTTTGATTAAGGGCTTTTGTAAGGGTTAATATGTATTGAAAATCTGAAAAATCGGTACCAATACGATCTTTAATTAAGTTAATAACGAAAACAAATCCACTAGCAAAATTATTTTGAGTAGCTAAAATTACTTTTGGGCTAAAACCTTCAACTCCTGGCGCCGTGTAGGGATTGTCAGGCGTATCATAACCGCCAGCAACCGTTACAGATACTGCAGGAATGAGATCACGCCAATTAAATTTTTTATTGGCATGGAAGCTAAATAAATTTGGTTGTTTTTCACCTGCATTTTTATAAGGATCATAAACCAAGTACTTTATACCTACAGCTAAATTTCTAAAATTTGCACGTTTCGATTCTATTTCTCCTATGGCCGTCGAAAAGACTCTTGTATCATTTTGATAGATCCCTTCAATATTAACTTCTAACTGAGGAAATAAAAACCCGTAGCGCGCAGCAAAATCAATACCAAAACCAGAATCGACATAATCTAAAAGTGAATGCTCCTCTTTAACAGTGTATGGACCAGCTTCTAATTGTATGACATTTGTACCGACAGAAAAAGCAGATCGAGAAACACCTGGTCTATTCGAATTGATCACTTCGGTATATTGCGCATTTGTTAATTTAAAAACGAAGCAAAGGAGTATTAATAAATAGATTTTTTTTATTGACATAAAAGTATGGTTTGGCTTCAAATATAGAGATTTTATATTTTTTTTAAGTATTAATAACTCAAATTAACCTACGAGAATTGTATTTTTACACAAAATTTAATTTATTCTTCAAGTACTTTGTGGATGGGGCTTTTAAGGACTTTAATTTTCATAGCATTATTTTATTATGGGTTTAAAATCTTATCAAGATTATTTGCGCCTTTACTGCTTAAATATTTCGCAAAAAAAGCAGAACAACGTTTTGGCGGCGCTTTTAATGATTTTTCTAATAAACAACAGCAAAAAGCCGAAGGCGAAATCTCTATAGATAAAATTCCAAAAAGCAAATCATCCAACACCACAGTAGGTGAATATGTAGACTATGAAGAATTAGACTAAAAGTTAATTTTTTTTGGTTAGAATTGATGAATAAGAAAATTAAAAATCCAATATAATTCTCAAAAAATAGTGCTACTTTTCGGCTTCAAAGATTAATTGTAATTCATGCAACTTTCAGTCAAAAAAATCATTCCTCATTTATTGATACTATTAGGATTTATCGTTGTATCATTACTTTATTTTAGCCCAGTATTAAAAGGGAAAAAGATCATACAGAGTGATATTGTTCATTATACGGGAATGGCCAAACAGCAAAACGATTTCCGTGAGCAAACTGGCCAAGAAACCTACTGGACAAATAGCGCTTTTGCTGGCATGCCCACCTACCAATTAGGCGCAAAATACCCTCATAATTATATAAAAAAATTAGATTTAGCCCTGCGTTTTCTGCCCAGACCTGCAGACTATTTATTTCTTTATTTTATCGGGTTTTATATTTTATTATTAAGCTTAAAAATAGATTTTAAACTCGCGGCTTTAGGAGCGCTTGCTTTTGGGCTTTCTACTTATTTGGTTATAATAATAGGTGTAGGGCATAATAGTAAAGCCCATGCGATTGCCTACATGCCTTTAGTTTTAAGTGGCATAGTACTCACTTTTCAAAGAAAATATGTGGTCGGGTTTTTAGTTACAGCGATAGCGATGGGGCTTGAATTGGTTGCTAACCATTACCAAATGACTTATTATTTAATGCTCCTAGTTATTGTTTTAGGCGTGGTGTATTTAATTGATGCTTACAAAAAAAACAGACTACCGCATTATTTTAAATCTGTTGGATTGTTAATAGTTGCAGTAATTATTGGAATTGGCCTAAATGCGACAGGACTCTTGGCAACTCAAGAGTATGTAAAGGAAAGTACGCGCGGCAAAAGTGAATTAACAATTAATGCAGATGGAAGCCCTAAAGAACAATCTACAGGTTTAAGTAAGACCTACATCACAGAATATAGTTATGGCTATTTAGAAACCTTTAATTTGCTTATTCCTAGATTTTTAGGCGGTGGGAATACAGAAGAATTAAACAAAGATTCTAATACTTATAATGCTTATCGCAAACTAGGATTACCGCCAAGTCAAGCTGCCGAGGCCGCGAAAAATGCACCCATGTATTGGGGAGATCAACCAATAGTAGAAGCACCAGCTTATGTAGGCGCAGTCGTTTTATTTTTGTTTGTTTTTGCATTGTTTTTAGTGAAAGGGCGTTTAAAATGGTGGCTCGTTTCTGGCGTTATTCTCTCCCTTTTATTATCCTACGGAAAAAACCTATCGGTTTTAACTAATTTCTTTATCGATTATTTTCCAATGTATAACAAGTTTAGAGCAGTGAGTTCGATACAAGTTATTTTAGAGTTATGCATTCCTGTTTTAGCCATTTTTGGTTTGTCCCGATTATTCAATGATTTTGAAAAAGATAACGATAAGTTTGAAGCCTTAAAAAAATCGGCTTTAATACTAGGGGGATTGGTTGTGCTTTTTTTGTTAATGGGAATAGGAGAGGTTGGCCCTTTTGATTTTATAGGGCTACACGATTCACAATACCGACAAGCCTATGGTTTAGATTTTGTAGATGCCATTAGGGCCGACAGAAAGTCTCTTTTTATAACAGATACTTTAAGGACCTTGCTTTTTGTATTACTTTCAGTAGGTGTTATTTATTTATTTTTAAAGAAAAAACTTAATGAGCTTAAACTCACAGTGATCTTTGCTTTATTTATTGTATTCGATTTGGTTCAGGTAGATAGGCGTTATGTGAATACCGATAATTTTGTTTCGGCCACTCAAGTAACAAAGCCTTATTCGCCAAATAAAGCCGATTTGCAAATATTAAAGGATTCCTCGCACTTTAGAGTGTTAGATGTTACTAATGGTGCTGCTCGGTCCTCTTATTTTCACAATTCATTAAATGGTTACCACGCGGCAAAACTAAAGCGCTTTGATGAGGTTTTTGATTTTTATATTGCCAGAAATAACATAAATGTATTGAGTATGTTAAATACGAAGTACATTATTGCTGAAGAAAAAGGAGACGTATTTCCTTATACCAATCAAAAAGCAAATGGCAATGCATGGTTTGTAGAACAATTACGAAAAGTGAATACTGCTAATGAAGAAATTAAAGCCTTAGACAGTCTAGATACTAAAATAGTGGCAATTATTAATAAAGAAGCAACTGCTTTAAAGCAATTTTACAGTTCAGACTCATTAGCATCTATAAAAGTAACAAATTATAAGCCCAATTATATCAAGTACGAGTCTAATAATAGTGGTAATGGTTTTGCTGTTTTTTCTGAAATGTATTACGAGAATGGATGGCAAGCAAGTATAGATGGAGAAATCGTGCCGCACTACAAAGTTAATTATCTGCTTCGCGGTATGGAAATTCCCAAAGGCAACCACACTATAGAATTTAAGTTTGAGCCTAAAGTGGTTGAAACGGGTAGTAAGATAGCCTTAGCGAGTTCCTTATTACTGGGTGTATTATTACTATTAGGATTGTTTTTTGAAGTTAAGA
>CALDCO010000359.1 GCA_937937185.1 uncultured Flavobacteriaceae bacterium | reverse complement strand
TTAATCACACTGGTAACAATCCCCCAAATCACAAAATTATTCTCTTCTGTAATTTTAATAATGGGATAGTTAGGATTTTCAGGTTGTAGCCAAACTTCATTATTAGAGACTCTTAATCGTTTTACAGTAAATTCGCCATCTAAGAAACATACGGCAATCTTATTGTTCTCAGGTGCTAAGCTTCGGTCTATAACCAATAAATCTTGATCATCTAATCCTGCACCAACCATAGATTGCCCGCTAACTCTAGCAAAAAAAGTAGCTTCCTTATTTTTAATTAATTCCTGATCTAAAGACAAGCGCTGTTCTTTAAAGTCTTCCGCTGGCGAAGGGAATCCTGCTGAAATTCCTGTATCAAAAAAATGAGCCCCAGAACCGTCAACAGTTTCTGGTATATATATCGTTAGCTTTCCTGATTTATGTGCGATCATAGTATCCTTTATTTCACGACAATAATGTCTTTTATATTTGTTGTATATCTCGGAGACAGCCGTTCTTGCCGCATTTTCCACGTCCGTTTTAAATCTTGGTTTCCTAGTTTTATTTTATAATCTCCATATTTTTTATTTAATGAATCGATAGAATTCATTAAGGGATAATGTTTAGGGTTTTCACTATCAAATAAATTAAGCTGAACATTATCTTCGGGCACCAAACCCATAACAATAACACCTGCACGCTTATATTTTATACCCTCCTTAAATATAGACATTACCGCATTAACCGCACAATTGCTTATTATTAATGAAGAATTAGTAGGATAAGATAAATTCACCGAAGTACTTACTTTATGTTGCGGGGAATCTTTTTTATGACGATCACTGCGTAGCATTACAATAATAACATGGCAGCTCGATTTTTGTTTGCGTAATTTTTCAGCGCAACTTGTTGCAAAGGTAGAGATACGCTCTTTTATATTATCAATATCTGAATACGTGTACTCAAAACTTCGTGTCGTTGCAATTGCCTTTTTTGTTTTGTCTTCTTCTAATTGTAAAGTAGGAATGCCCTCTAAATCGCGTTTTAAACGTAGTTCTATTATCGAAAAATGAGTTCTAATCCATTCGTTTGATAATTGCGTAAAATCATACGCTGTTTTACAATTTTTACGTTTCAATTTTTTGGTAAGCCCCATCCCTATCCCCCAAACATCTTCAATTTTAATCCATTTTAAGGCTTTAATTCTTTTCTCTTCAGAATCGATAACATAAACCCCTTTGGTACGCGCAGGAAATTTTCGAGCAACTTTATTTGCAACTTTAGATAAGGCTTTCGTTGGCGCTATCCCCACAGAGGTAGGAATGCCTGTCCATTTTAGAATACGAGTTCTAATTTGATTGCCGTAATCTTCAAAATCAAATGGTTTTTTAAACGCCTTAAATTCTATAAAAGACTCATCGATACTGTATACTTCTATATCTGGGGTAAAGTGTTCTAAAATAGACATCACTCTACTGCTCATATCGCCATATAATGGGTAGTTAGAAGACAGCACCTTAATATTATTAGCTTTACAAAAGGCTTCCCATTTAAAAATAGGAGCACCCATAGGTAAACCAATAGCCTTTGCTTCATCACTTCGCGAAATTACGCAACCGTCATTATTAGACAGAATTGCAACGGGTTGCCCTTGTAAGTTAGGGTTAAAAACACGTTCGCAAGAAGCATAAAAATTATTACAATCTACAAGAGCAAACATAGATGGTAAAGATACGCGAAAAATACTTTCGGTGTTTTCAGGAAACTAATATCATTTTCCGTAAACTATTTTTAAGGACTCTCTTCTTACAGCTTTAACATAATAATTTCCCATAACTGCCCGTTGGCCGTATGCTTTTTAAGCAGCTCGAAACCAACTGCTTTATGCGCCTTAGAGGACCTTATGTTTTTAGTGTCAACCTCGGTTATAATGGCATCGAAACTTGGTTTTAGTTCATTCGCCATATAATTATATAACCCTCTAAAAACCCCTTTGCCTCTGTAATTTTTATCCACACAAATTTGTCCCATAGCGATATAAGATGGTTTTATTTTTTGTTGCTCAAGTGCGGTATTAATTTCTTCAAACATTGGTGTTAATAGTGGAATGCTATTTTTAAAATCCTGAAGCATCGATAGGGCATAACCTACAACTCTATCCTTATCTTTAGCAATACAATGTGCACAAGCGTTGTTCAATTTTTTAAGCATCTCAAAATCATGTCGAAGTGTTAAAAATCCTTCTTTTTGTTTTTCGCCTTCAGAAAGTGCTTCTCTCAAATTTTGTTTTTGAAGGTCTAAAATTTGATGTAACTCTTCGTTAGTTGATGCGCTATGATATGTAATATTAATTTTCGACATATTCTAAAATATCACTAGGTTGGCAATCTAAAGCATTACAAATGGCTGCTAAAGTTGAAAAGCGAATAGCTCGCGCCTTTCCCGACTTTAAAATAGATAAATTTGCGGTTGTAATCCCTATAATTTTAGCCAACTCTTTACTTTTCTTCTTCGTATCTAAATCCCTTATGTAAGTTAAACATAATTAGCACGTTGCCGCATTAGTGTTTTGCAAATTTAATTAACGCTTTAAAATTGCCATTATCGGCTTCTCTTAAGGCGTTTATATATTGACTTCGTATTTCGTTAGCTTTAACCATATTTGATTGATGCCAAGAAAATATTTCATTCCCAAATATTGATTCCATAATAATGTCGGCCATCACTCTAGAGTGTCTTCCATTCCCATTCGGAAAACAATGAATAGAGACTATGCGGTGTTTATATCTTATAGCTATTTCTTCAGGTGTAAAAGTCTTGTTTTCTATCCAATATTTAACGTCGTTCAATAAATTTTTTAATTCAACTCCAATTTGTGTCCACGGAATCCCAAGGTTTTTTTCAGTCTTTCTAAACTCACCTGCCCATTTCCATACATCGTCATACATTCTTTTGTGTAAGTCTTGTACAAACTTTTCTGTTAAAATTTTTTCAGGTTTGAATTTTGTACGAATAATCCATTCAACTGCTTTTTCAATGTTCAATTGCTCAAATTCATCTAGTTCCTCTTGGGTAGTAATAGACTTTATTTTAAGACCATCTTTTTCTTCTTCGTCTATAGGTGTTTGTCCATTTTTATAGTCGAATTCTATTCCCATAATGATTTATTCATCTCTCGTTTGATTTCAATAGCAAGTTCCTTTATGGTTTTAGCAATCTTTTCATCTCCAATTCCTTGGTCTTCTAATTTCATATTTTGGTTAGTCCTTAAAACTATTTTTTGAGCTAGTTTTTCAGCCTTTAAGTTAACCAAGTTCTCAATGGTTCCGTCTTTTGGAATAAAACCATAGACAAACTTCATATCCAAAACATGACCAACCTCCTTTAATTTGTTGATAGTTATCTGACCTGTAGCTTCACGTTCCTCAATTTTTTGTATTGCACCTTTGGTTAAGTCAAGTTTTGTCCCTAATTGGTCCCTTGTCATGTTAAGTGTGGTTCTAATAGTATTTACCCATCCTTTTTGTGGTACCAAGACCATTCCTGCAGCTTTAAAATTCGCCAATTTTTGATCCAGTTGTTCTATAAGTAGTTTTTTCTTGTTTCTCATTTGTTCATTTTTATACCTATAAGGGTGCATGAATAATTAAAAAGCATACAAATATATATAAAAAATTAACTAAAAGAATACTTATAAGTATTCTTTTGTATTTTAAAGCATACAAATACGTATAATCAATTCTGTTTTAAATGGGCACAACGGTTATTAAAAAAGTTAAAACCCACCTGTTTTTAAAAACCACATAAGTCTTTATTATCTTTGCCCAATGTTTCCTAAAAAACTACAGCAAAAGCTTAATAAACGCAATGATAATAATTCGTTACGCCAATTGGAGGGCTATGATAACCTCATCGATTTTTCTTCAAACGACTATTTGGGGTTTTCTAAATCTAAACACATTTATACCAGAACACAGCGGCTCCTAAAAAACAGTAAAATAGAACAAAACGGAGCAACGGGATCGCGATTATTATCTGGGAGTCATCAATTATACCCCATTTTAGAAAACACGCTTTGCACATTTCATAATAGCGATAGTGCTTTAGTTTATAATTCGGGCTATAATGCGAATTTGGGGGTCTTCTCGAGCGTGCCACAACGCGGCGATATTATTTTATACGACGAATACATCCACGCTTCCATTAGAGATGGCATTACGATGAGCAATGCCAAATCTTATAAATATAAACACCATGATTTAAAAAACTTAGAGACCCTTTTAAAACGAATAAAGACAGATGTAGAGATATATATCGTTACAGAATCTGTTTTTTCAATGGATGGCGATTCTCCAGATTTAATCGCCTTAGTTAATTTATGTGAAACATACCATGCGCATTTAATTGTAGACGAAGCACATGCGATAGGTGTTTTTGGAAAGCATGGCAAGGGTTTAATACAAGAATTAGGAATAGAAAAACAACTCTTTGCCAGAATTATTACTTTTGGAAAAGCCTTAGGCGGCCATGGGGCGGCTATTTTAGGAAGCAAACCACTAAAAGAATACCTCATAAATTTTTCACGCCCATTTATATATACCACTGCCCTATCGCCTCATTCGGTTGCAACTATTCTTATAGCTTATGGAGAATTGTTAGACACTACAGCCATAGAAAAGCTAAGGCAAAAGGTTTTATTTTTTAAAGCTGAAATAAAGACATTTAAGCTTCAAGAGCATTTTATAAATAGCCACTCTGCAATACATTGTTGCATTTTACCTGGGAACAATAAAGTAAAAACAATGAGCAAAAAGCTTCAGCAAAACGGTTTTAATGTAAAACCTATTTTGTCGCCAACAGTTCCAGAAGGACAAGAACGTTTGCGTTTTTGTTTACATGCCTATAATTCGGAAAAAGAAATAACGACCGTTCTATCATTATTAACCACTGGTATATAAAACATGGGAAATACGTTTAAGACGATAGCTACTTTTCAGTATTCTACTGAAGCCCAAATTATAAAAGGACGATTAGAAGCCGAAGGGATTGAAGTCTTTTTATCTGATGATTTAACGATCGATACCGATCCCTTGGTAAGTAACGCGATTGGCGGTGTAAAACTAAAAGTCTACTCTCGTGAAGCTATGAAAGCGCAACACATTCTAGAATCGATAAAAAAATATTCGTACGATGATGAAGGGCTACCCATTAATTGCCCGCATTGTAAAAGTGAAAAAGTTGAATTGTTTTCTACCATAAAGGATGTTAAATCCTTTTTCTGGTTTATTTTTGGAGTGTTATTTTCCTCACTTCCGTTTTATACTAGGCATAAGTACAAATGTGAAGTTTGTAAAACAGAGTTTGATTTAAAATAAAAATGATGCTCTGCAATAAGTAATAATAGTCCGCTTGATGTGATGCTGAATTTATCTCAGAATCAAAAGACAGACAATCAAAAAAATGAAAAATAAGACCTATTTTATAACGGGCACCTCAACCGAGGTTGGTAAAACCATTGCTTCGGCAATAGTTGTTGAGGCCTTGGAGGCCGATTATTGGAAACCCATACAAGCAGGAGAATTAGACTATTGCGACACCAAAAAAGTAAAGGCATTAATAAGTAATAAAAAATCGCAATTTTACGATAATGCATATGCTTTAAACACACCTATGAGTCCTCATGCCGCTGCAAAAATTGATGGCATTACTATAAATGTAAAAAACATAAACACCCCGAAAACAAAAAACAGCTTAGTGATAGAAGGTGCCGGCGGATTATTAGTGCCTTTAAATAACCAACAGACCATTCTAGATTTAATTAAACCAAATTATAAAGTAATTTTGGTTTCTAGACATTATTTAGGAAGTATTAATCACAGCCTATTAAGCATCAATTTATTACAAGAAAAAGGGTTTGAAGTTGCCGTAATTTTTAGTGGAAACGAACATAAAACAACAGAGGCTATTATTAAAAAAATGACTGGTGTACTTATTTTAGGACGAATAGAAGAAGAGCCTTATTTTGATAAGAATGTCGTTAAAGAGTATGCCAATAAACTAAGATCTGGACTCTTAAAATTCTAATATAATAGTGTTGCGAACTGGTTTATGTGTCGCAAGATCCTAACTACAAAAAGCCTTACTTTTCAGAAATAATTAAAAATGACAATAAGAGAAAGAGATAAAAAACATTTGTGGCATCCGCTTAAACAACACCAACTTCATCCTGAAAGTTTAGCTATTGTAAAGGCAAAAAATTGTGTGCTCACCGATGAAAATGGAAATGAATACATCGACGCCATTGCTTCCTGGTATACCTGTATGTATGGGCATTGTAATGATTACATTATAGAAAAAACACATCGCCAAATGCAGCAGTTAGACCAAGTGATGTTTAGTGACTTTACACACGAACCTGCTGTAAAACTATCTGAAGAATTAATTAAAATTCTTCCTAAGGGACAGGATAAGATTTTCTTTAACGATAACGGTTCTACAGCAGTAGAAGCGGGAATTAAAATGGCATTACAGTACTATTTTAATCATGGAGAAAAACGGTCAACATTTATTGCGTTTGAAAATGGATTTCATGGGGATACTTTTGGCGCCATGAGTGTCTCTGGTCTTTCTATTTACAATGGCCCTTTTGAAGATTTTTTAATAGATGTTAAACGTATTGCTACGCCAAACGCAACTAATATTGAAGAAATAAAAAACCAATTAAAAAAATATAGTTTAGAAAATAAAATTGCTGGGTTTATCTACGAGCCTTTGGTGCAAGGTGCTGCTGGAATGAAAATTCATGATGCTGAGGGTTTAAACACTATTTTAAAAATTTGTAAATCAAATAACATACTTACTATTGCAGATGAAGTAATGACGGGTTTTGGCAAAACAGGACGTTATTTTGCTTCAGATTATATAGATACTAAACCAGACATTATGTGTTTAAGCAAGGCCTTAACCGCTGGCTTAATTCCCATGGCAATAACGTCTTGTAGCCAAAAAATTTATGATCGGTTTTTAAGCCATGAAATGGCCAAAGGTTTTTTTCATTGTCATACCTACTCTGCTAATCCAGTAGCTTGCGCTGCAGCTATAGCAGGAATTGAATTGTTGACCTCCTCTGAAATTCAAGAGAATATTAATAAAATTGCGAAATCGCATGCCCGTTTTAGTCAGCGAATTAAAGCGCATCCAAAAGTAAAAGCATCAAGACACTTAGGGGTTATTTTTGCTTTAGATCTTAATACCAAAATGCCGCGTTATGGGGATTTACGAGACCAACTTTTATCATTTTTTATGGAAAGAGGTGTTTTTTTAAGACCCTTAGGCAATACCATATACCTACAACCGCCTTATACTATTTCTAATAAGCAATTAGAACAAATTTATAAAGTTATTGAAGCCTCTTTAACAATATTATAAGCGCAGTTTTTTCTTAAATAGTATGATATAATTGGTAATACGACTATTTTTGTACAAAGTTTTTAATCGTTGAAAAAACCAGTATATATCTCGGCCATTTCTTCCATTTCTTCTTTAGGCTGTTCTAAAGAAGCGGTCTGGGAAAACTATTTGAAGCCTAATCATTTTTTTACAATTAGAGAAGGGGCTTGGGTTGCTCAACTACCTTCAGCGGCTGAGACAGAAATAGAGCAATTAAAAGCTTCAGATCAAAAATACAAATCATTAGATCACTCTACACTATTTGCTATTTTTTCAGCTAGAAAAGCGATAGAAAAAGCAGGTTGGCAGGCAAAAGATAATTTTGGAATAAATATTGGCTCTTCAAGAGGCGCCACGAAGTTATTTGAAACCTATTACAGCGATTTTTTAAAGCGAAAAAAAACAGAAACCTTAAGTTCTCCAACAACCACATTAGGAAATATTTCTTCATGGGTAGCCCACGATTTACAAACTAAAGGACCAGAAATTTCGCATTCTATAACCTGCTCTACGGCATTACATGCTTTACTAAACGGTGTGGCTTGGTTACAGGCAGGATTATGCAATAAATTTTTGGTAGGCGGCAGCGAAGCGCCTTTAACCCCATTTACTATTGCTCAAATGCAGGCATTAAAGATTTACGCACCTAATTTGCTTAAAAAACCTAATACTTTCCCGTGTAAAGCATTAGATGTAAATAAGATAAAAAATACTATGATTCTAGGCGAAGGTGCCGCTATGGCTTGCTTAGAAAGTAATGCCTCAAAAAATACACTAGCAAAAATAATAGGCATGGGTTACGCCACCGAAGTTTTAAAGCATAGCGTGTCATTATCTGCAAATGGCGATTGTTTTCAACGCTCGATGTCTATGGCTTTAGGCCATTTAAAACCTGAAGAAATTGATGTAATTGTAACGCATACACCGGGAACAATTAAAGGCGATACTTCTGAATTAGAAGCCATAAAAAAAATATTTTGTAACAAAATTCCTGTATTAACTACCAATAAATGGAAGATAGGTCATACCCTTGGTGCCTCGGGAATATTAAGTCTTGAAATGGCAATTTTAATGTTACAGCAACAAAAATACATCCACGTACCATATCTTAACACCGAAACACCTAAACGCCTAAAAAATATTATGGTTAATGCCGTAGGCTTTGG
>CALDCO010000358.1 GCA_937937185.1 uncultured Flavobacteriaceae bacterium | reverse complement strand
CTTAAAATAGCCTTAGCTTTTAATAAGGCCATTGCTGAAGGAAAAATAGGACCAGTAGTGTTAGGGAGAGACCATCATGATGTGAGTGGTACAGATTCTCCGTATCGTGAAACGTCTAACATCTATGATGGTAGTAAATTTACTGCCGATATGGCCATACATAATGTAATAGGCGATAGTTTTAGAGGGGCCACTTGGGTGTCTATTCATAACGGTGGTGGTGTAGGGTGGGGAGAAGTCATAAACGGTGGATTTGGGTTAGTTCTAGATGGTTCAAATGAAGCAGAAACACGTTTAAAGAACATGTTGTTTTATGACGTTAATAATGGGGTTGCAAGGCGGAGTTGGGCTAGGAATAAAGAAGCTATCTTTGCCATAAAACGTGAAATGGAACGTACACCTAATTTAAAAGTAACACTTCCTAACATAGTAGATGACAAGATTTTAAAAACACTTTTTTAATGGCCATACTCTTTAAAAATATAAAAGAACTCTTACAAGTTAGAAGCAGTCCGCTTTCCTATGTTTCAGGACTAGAAATGGGAAAACTACCTACTATTAAAAACGCTTTTTTAGTCATAGACCAAGAGCTTATTGTTAATTATGGTACTATGGACGAGTGTCCGAAAGGCACTTTTGCTGAAGTCATTGATGCCAGTGGTAAAATGATATTACCCTCTTGGTGCGATTCGCACACCCACATTGTTTATGCCGGAAATAGAGAAAAAGAATTTGTAGATCGCATTAAAGGCTTGTCTTATCAGGATATCGCTAAGAAAGGCGGTGGTATACTAAATTCGGCTAAAACTTTACAAGCAACTTCTGAAAATGATCTGTATAACCAAAGTAAAGTGCGTTTAGAAGAAGTTATTAAGTTAGGAACAGGTGCCGTAGAAATTAAATCGGGTTATGGTTTAACAGTAGAAGCCGAATTAAAAATGTTGCGCGTTATTAAACGTTTAAATGAAAATTATCCAATAGACATTAAAGCTACTTTTTTAGGAGCTCATGCCATTCCTAGCAAGTATAAAGAGAATAGAAAGGCCTATATAAACTTATTAATTAATGAGCTTATGCCAAAAATTGAAAAAGAACAATTAGCTAATTATGTTGATGTTTTTTGCGAAACTGGTTATTTTTCAACAGAAGAGACTCAGTTAATTTTAAAGGCTGGAAAAAAATACGGTTTAATTCCAAAAATTCATGTTAATCAGTTTACAGCTATTGGTGGTGTTCAAGTAGGCGTAGCGCATAATGCGTTATCGGTAGATCATCTAGAAGAGCTAAGAAATGAAGATATTGATTGCCTTAAGAATACGAACACTATGCCAGTGGCTTTACCAAGTTGCTCCTATTTTTTAAGTATCCCCTACACACCAGCAAGAAGAATAATTGATGCAGGATTGCCATTAGCATTAGCCTCAGATTACAATCCGGGTTCTACACCTTCTGGGAATATGAATTTTGTGGTTTCATCGGCTTGTATAAAAATGAAAATGACTCCTGAGGAAGCGATTAATGCAGCAACAATAAATGGTGCTTACGCTATGGGTTTAGAAAAACAAGTAGGTTCTATTAGCATTGGTAAACAAGCCAATATAATACTAACCAAACCCATTAATTCGTATCAGGTTATTCCCTATTCGTTTGGTAACCCTTTAATTGAAAAAATTTATTTGAAAGGAAAAGATATACACTAGGGCTAAGCGTTAATCTCTTTATTTTATAGTTGGCGACTTTGGACTATAATTATTAAACTTAAGGATTTCAAATTCTTCTTACAAAACGTAAAGCCCCTTTTTTTACTTTTTTATGGCTATACCAATATAAAATGGCGCTTAAGTTTTTTCTATGAATATTGGTGTTATTTTATATATATTTAGCTGCAAGTGACATTTAGAGAGATATTATCTGTATTAATAAACAAATATGTACTATTAAATAATATCAATGAAACAATATTTTAAATAGTTGTCTATTAAGTTTTTATGTTTATTTTGTTGAAAAAATAAATTTAATTGATATTCTCTTTAATGGAATTTTTAGCTTCATTAATTTTGTATATTTAAATTAATAAGTTACTTTTGTTTTCGTGTAAAGCTATGTATTGTAGTTAATTAAGCCCTAAATTGATCTAACATGTTATATCCCACTCATGAAAAGAGGAGCATTCTTTTGCCTTTTTTACTAATTATTTTTACCATCACCAGCTCATTTTCTCAGATTCAACAAAACTTTAAGCTTCGTTATTCCAAAACCATAGAAGGGAATTTTTCAGTGATAGGAAACAATACAGTTTCCTCTGATAGGACTCAATCCTACATTGGAGAATTAAATAATGAGAATGTAAATATGGTTTATGTCGATATCGACGGAGACCCAACAACATTTAATTCTAGTAGTGCGGATTTTAGAGACCCAAAAGCTAATGTGCAATGTTTAGATGTTCAAAAAGTATTTTTATATTGGACAGCTTCAGATTTAGGTGAAATAGTTAACGATATTGAATTAGATAATCAACCCAATTGGAATTTTTCTGATGTTAAATTAAAGGTGCCAGGACAAGCAAATTATTCAACCGTTACGGCGGATGAGGTCATTTATAGAGGTAGAGACACCCATTTTAGTAATGATCCTTATGTTTGTTTTAAGGATATTACAGCTATGGTTGAAGATTTAGCAGTCCCATTTGGACCATATCAAGTGGCTAATGTTGAAAGTAAGATAGGGGCTCTAACCGCACATGGTCAAACAATAAACCGAACAGGTGTTTCTGGGGGTTGGCAAATCGTGTTTATTTATAAAAGCCCAGTTTACGGGCCTAGAAATATTTCTCTTTTTGATGGGTATTCACATATAACTAACGATGTAAATTCTTATCCTATTAATTTTAATGGTTTTCAAACAGTTCCTAATGGTGCAGTTGAAGCAGATTTTATTATTGGCGCTTTAGGAGGAGATAGACAAACTCTTGGAGATCGTCTGCAAATAAGAAATGTTGCAAATGCTTTTACCGATATAAGTACACCATCTAGGCCTGCTAACAATTTCTTTAATAGTAGAATTACTCTAAACCAGGAAGGTGATGACAATTTTATTTTTAGAACTCCTAGAAGTTTAAATACACTTGGGTTTGATTCAGCGTTATTTACTATTAATAACCCTACGAACTCAATTATTGGTAATAACCAAACTTCAATTACTTTAAGATTAACATCTGCAAATGAAACTTATGGAATGTATCTATTTGGTGTAAATACGAATGCAGATTCAATAATTCCTGCCAATTGTAATCTAGATGATGAAAGTATTGAATGCGATGGAGAAGGTAATGAAGCTATTGCAGATCAATGGAATCAAGATAATATCGATGCCTTAACAAATTGTATTAATAACCCTAATGTTACTATAGAATCGGACTATGAGTATGCTAATATTGTGACGACTTGTGGTGAAGGTGG
>CALDCO010000357.1 GCA_937937185.1 uncultured Flavobacteriaceae bacterium | reverse complement strand
TCTGCAGGAAATGGAACAGATCCTGTTAATACAGACAACTTAGAAGAAGATGATTATTTAGACATAGATGCCGATAATGATGGCATTCAAGATAATATTGAAGCACAAGCTACTGCTACTTATGTGGCACCTAGCGGTAATGATGTGAATCAAAATGGTATTGATGACGCTTATGATGTAGGCGGTAATCTTATCACGCCTATTAATACCGATGCAGATGCCTTGCCCGATTATTTAGATTTAAATTCAGATGATGATTGCTTACCAGACAATGTAGAAGCATATGATCTTAATCAAGATGGTGTGGCTGATATTGTAGCTTCTGGAACAGATACTGATAATGACGGGTTAGATGATGCTTACGATGCGGTTGTTTTAGATGCAGCGAGCTCGGTAACAAACCCTAGTGATGGCAATGAAACGCCTAATAGTTTTCCAGATCTACAAAACCCAGGTAACGATAGAGATTTTAGAGAAGAATTTCTTCCGCCTAATGCAGGAGAAGATGCAACGCTTTCAATTTGTAATTCTGGAGCAGCTATTGATTTGTTTACCATACTTGGCGGCACACCCGAACTTGGAGGAGTTTGGACGCCACCACTTGCTAGTGGAACAGGGGTTTTTGACCCTGCTGTAGATCCTGCTGGAACTTATACTTATACAATTGCTGCCATTGCACCTTGTATGGGCGATATGGCGAATGTTATCGTCACAATTAACCCTGATGTCGACCCTGGAATCGATGGCGCTTTAACCATATGCGCTTCTGGAAATGCCGTAGATTTATTTGATAGTCTTGGAGGCATGCCTGATCCTGGTGGCACTTGGGCGCCAGCTCTTGCTAGTGGAACAGGTGTTTTTGATCCTACCGTTGATCCTGCGGGTACCTATACCTATACCGTGGCGGCTATTGCCCCTTGTGTAGACAGTACGGCTGATGTTGCAATCGATTTTTATGATGATTTAATCCTTATTCAACCTGAGAACCTTACCGCTTGTGATAATGATAACGACAATAGTGAAACTTTTAACCTAGAACAACAAACAAATATCATTACCGCTAATAATATCGATTATGTAGTAACCTATCACGTCAACCAACAAGATGCCATTACGGGAGCCAATCCGTTAATGAGTCCCTATGCCAATATTGCCAATCCACAAACAATATATGTTAGGGTGGTGAATTCTAATACGGGTTGTTTTGATACGAGCATTAATTTTGATATTGGATTAGAAAATGAAGTTATCGCGAATAATGATACTTATGAAATTTGTGATGATAATGTAGAGTTAGATGGCGATACCACTAATGATTCTAGTGTTTTTGATTTAGTTTCTCGAAATCCTATTATTCTTGGTCCTACTCAGGCGCCAGCTAATTTTAGTGTCAGTTATTATTTATCGCAAAATGATGCCGATAATACCATTAATCCAATAAATAATCCCTTTACGAATACCATTAACACGCAAACCATCTTTGCCAGAGTAGAAAATAACACAACAGGGTGTTTTGCTACTAGTGAGGTGCTTTTAAGAGTGAACCCTCTTCCTGTTTTTGAGCTAGAGGAACAATATATTATTTGTTTCGATGAAAATGGGGTTTTAATAACCGATCCGCCTACCATTATTGATACAGGATTAACAACGGCCAATTATTCTTTTGAGTGGTTTGTAAATGGAGCGCCTATTATAGGGCAAACCAATGGTAGTATTATTCCTATGCAAGTTGGAAACTACTCGGTTACTGTTACAAATACTGCTACTAATTGTAGTGCTAGTGCGGATACCACTGTAATTGAAAGCGGATTACCCATACTTACTGCTCAGCAAGTTTCTATTACTTTTGTTGAAGATAATGTGATCTTCGCCAGAGCAACTAATACCAGTATTGCTAATGCTGTGTATGAATTTAAGTTAAATAATGGCCCGTGGGTGGCTAATACACCTAATGACGGGACCTTTACTTTCGAAGATGTTCCTGCCGGAGAACATATCATAACGGCTAGAGATATTAATGGTTGTGGGGAATCTAGTGTTACTGTTCTTATTATTGATTATATCCCGTATTTTACCCCTAATGGGGATGGTTTTCATGACACCTGGAACATCTTGGGCATTCAAAACCAAACCGATGCGGTTATAAATATATTCGATCGTTATGGGAAGCTTTTAAAGCAATTTAACCCTAGTGAACCAGGGTGGGATGGTATATATAATGGCGAAATTCTTCCTACTAGCGATTATTGGTTCTCTTTAACTTATAGAGACCCTAATACTGATGAAAGAAAAGAATTTAAAGCGCATTTTACATTGAAAAGATAAAAGTTGAAAAAGGGTTACATTTTAAATGAATTTATAATAAAGTGGTTTAAACTTTTTCAATGTAACCCTTTTTGTTTTTCTCGGCATTATTATTTTTTATCACTAGCCATGTTCTTAAAAACACCAGCATCTACATTTTTTATAAATTTTATAAGCCCTTCAAAAAAGTTCTTCTGGTCGTCAAATTGAGATAAATGACTCCCGTTTGGGCATAATAAAAAATCCCCATTTTTAACTTCAGAAGCAATCCATTTCATATGCTCAGGATCCATTGTATCGTGGGTAGCCCCAATTGTTAAGGTAGGTACCGTAATTTTATGTAATTGCGCTTTAACATCCCAATTCTTTAATGTAGCGTCCCCTTTAATACCAAATTCGCTTGGGCCTTGCATTGTTACATAAACATCTGGATTTAAATGCTTAAATGCTCTATTTATAGGTTCAGGCCATTCATCTACTGGCATTCTAATAACATGTTGCGTATAGTAATTATTAACGATTAAATCTAAATACCGTGCATTAGAATACTCTTCTTTTTCTTCATATTTCAATATTTCAGCTAAGACTTTAGGATCCATCTTTGGCGCTAATACCTCTTCAGAGTATTTTTGATATTCCGGAATAGAAGCGACCATATTCGAAATAATTAAACCTTTAAGATGCTCTTGATATTTTAAGGCGTATTGCATGCCTAAAATACCACCCCAAGATTGTCCATATAAATAAAAATTATCTTTATTTAAATTTAGGGCAATTCTTACCTGTTCTACTTCTTCTACAAAACGGTCTAAATCCCATAACGATAAATCTTTAGGCTGGTCACTATAATAAGACCCTAATTGATCATAATAATAATACTCAATGTTTTCTTGAGGAAAATAACCGTCAAAACATTCATAAATTTCGTGAGTCATCCCTGGGCCACCATGAAGTAATAAGACTTTCATTGTAGGGTTGTTACCTACTCGCTTTGTCCAAACCTTAAACTCTCCTTTAGGTGTTTTTATAGGAATCATTTTAATACCCCCCAAAAATTGATCTTCCTTTTTAGGAGCTAAATAGTTTTCTATTGAAGCATTTTCTTTAATAATGACCTCTGCGGTCTCTGTTTTACAACAAAAACACGACATTATTATTAAGCAAAAGAACGTGGTTGAAATTTTCATCTGAAATAAGTTTTTTTAGTGTTAGTAAGGAATGCATCATTATTATGAAAGTATTACTTTAGCTTTAAGAATAATACATTTCCTAGCGGCGTTGTGATTAAAGCTCTAAGTTAATGAAATAAATAAATAAAAAAAGCGTCTAAAAATAGACGCTTTCAAACAACAATCAATTGATTTTAATGATTTAGAATTCTAAATCTACAACCAAATCAAACTCGTCATATATCGCTTTATCCTTTAAGCCATCAAAAAAACTTGTTGAACCATACCTTACATCGTATTTCGTTCGGTCTATTTTTAGGTTGGCAGTCGCTTTGTTACCGTAAACCGACATAATAAAACTTACTGTATTAATTTTACCTTTAATGCTTAAGTTTCCAGTAACATTATAAGCGTTTTTTCCAGACGCTGTTACTGTTTTAAAATTTAAAGTGGCAGTTGGGTTAGAAACAACTCCAAAAAAATCATCAGATTTTAAATGGCCTTCTAATTTATCTTTGCCTTTGCCTTTTAAATCTGTCGCTATAAGTGTAGTCATATCTATAACAAAATCACCACCTGTAAGCTTATCATTATCAAACAATAAAGAACCAGATTTAATTTTTACGGTTCCAGTATGAGAACCTGTAACTTTGTAACCTTTCCATACCACTTGACTTTCTTCTATTTTTACTTCTTTAACTTCTCCATCAACTGCAGTAAAAGAAGAAGATATAAAAGTTACTAAAATCGCTAATATGTATGCTTTAATTTTGTGCCCCACTTGACATGTATTTTTATGTAATTTTTGTACAAATTTCAAACTAAAGCTTTTAATAAAAAATGAAATAGTTTATTAAATAATAGTAATCTAGTTTAACATATGTGTATATAGCTAAACCATTTTCAATTTTAAAAAAATACACCAGTAATAAAATGTATTTTTTTCTCTATTCCTAAAAAATTAAGATTAGACCTGAGTGATTGTTTTTTCTTATATTTTAAGTTTTAACACAGAAAAGAATGGTCTTATCCATTTAAAAATGCAGTACGTGCCATAAACTAGAGATTTATTAATGAGTCTATTTTATGTCTTAAGTAAAAAGGCATTTTTATTTAGCAAACCCAAATTAAAAATAAGCTTACCGCTCTAAAATTAATTTACTCTTAATCTTACTTAAAAATTCTTTAGTAATGCCCAAATAAGAGGCTAACATGTATTGCGGAATGCGTTTTTCGATTTTGGGGTAACTTTGTTTAAAGATAAGGTAACGTTCTTTTGCAGAAAGACTAAAGTTTCTCACAATCCTTTTTTGTGAAGCTATAAACCCTTTTTCTATTATCATTCTGAAAAAACGTTCTAGCTTAGGAACTTCTTCAAACAATTCTTCTCTAACATCGAAGGGGATCTGAATCATTTCGGTGTTTTCAATACATTGCACATTATAGTCGGCTGATGTTTGAGTAATATAGCTTCCTATATCTGCGGTCCACCAGTTCTCTATAGCAAATATGATGATATGTTCTTGCCCATTATCATCAACATAAAATGTTTTTGTACATCCAGAAACAATAAAACCTTGGTATTTACAAACATCGCCCTCTTGTACAATGTATTGTCCTTTTAAATACTTCCTATAAACCACTTTAGAAGCAATAAAATTTTGTTCTTTTTCAGTGAGGCTAACAAATTTATTGATATAGTCTAAAAGCGGTTGAGCTAACATTTTTAAGAATTGCAATATTTAAATCTCAAATATAACTCATTTTGAGCGCTTTATTTTTTTATAAGCTAATAAATTTATCTAATTTTAATTTAATAGTGCTAGATTTCAAGCTTTCCTTCATAACCATAACAGTTATTCCAGATAAATAACAGCCAAACGGAAGTATAGGTGGGATACCATTCTTTTTAGTACTCGTCAACATCTTAATTTTTATTGAAAAATAGCGCTTGTTTTTTGAACTATAAAACTAAAACAAGCCATAAAACTATTGTTTTCAATTGCTGATTAAACATTTTTCACAATATTCGTGATAGAACCAAAAAAAAAGCACTTAGCAACTAGAAACTTTAAGCTAAAATTAAAATAAACTTACTACGGCAATAACACCTAGTAAAGCACCAAGAAACATACTAATTAATGTTTTTCCTGCGCCATTATTGATAGTAGACAATAATTTAGAAACAAGAAACTGACCAGCTAAGGTTGGTATAAAATAGATTAAAAATACGATCCATATAAAAGTGTCTTTAAATACAGCAAAGCTATTATAACCTTCGTCTATGTAAAATAAAAAAAAGATTAAAAAAGTAGAACTCAAGACGAACAAAATAGATTCGTCTTTTTTTGTGAAATTTAATTTTTTAGTCGCACTCATGATTAATAGAGGATTATTACAGGGTTATTTGTGCGTGTTTAACTACCTAATACTTATTATATTGTAATATTTCGTTAAAACACACAAATACTCTATGAAGTTCTACTTTCAGAATTTTGTGCCATTTATATGCAGATTTCGAGGATAAAATCGCAATATCTAACCTCTTTTAATTTTAATTAGGCTCGTTTCTTTAAGTTTTATCAATTTTAGTTTATCTAATACAAACATGATACAAAACGTAATGTCGATTTCAAACCAGCGAACACCTCCAAAATTAGCACGCCCACCATATTTATGATGATTGTTATGATACCCCTCTCCCATCATTAAAAAATCGAAAGGCAACAAGTTTTTAGACGTATCACTAACTTTAAAATTAACATAGCCATAAATATGTGCAAACCAATTAATAATCACACCATGAATTGGAGCCATTAAAAGGGCTACTGGAAAAAATAACCATTGCCACCATTCCGTAGCAAAAACAATAAAAAAAACGCCATATAATGTACCCCAAACTATACGAGATAACTTTGAACTGGCAAACTTATCAAACCGCTCCCATTGCGGAACATTTTTAGTAAATCGTTCTTCAACAGGGATCCGTTTTTTATTAATATCTTGATAGGTATTTTTTGTACGCCACATCATTGAAAAAACATTGTCGTCGTATTTTGGAGAATGTGGGTCTTTTTCTGTATCGGCGTAGGCGTGGTGCAACCTATGCATTACACCATACCCATAAGCACTCAAATAATTTGAACCCTGAAATACCCAGGTTAGGAAGAAACACACTTTTTCTCCAAATCTAGACATGGTAAAGGTTTGATGTGCTGCATATCGATGTAGAAAAAAAGTTTGAAAAAACAATCCTGAATACCACAGGATGATCATAAATATGAGGATCTCCATTATTATTAATGTTTGTGCAAAGAACCGAAAATATATCTATAATATCAATCCATTTTATCTAATAAATTAACCTTTAAGCTTAATTAACACGCATTAAAATCTACCTGTAATAAACGATTATTTTTTAATAAATTTAACGGTATTTTTTGATGAATTATTAGTTAGCGTCATAAAATAGACCCCAGCACTTAATTGACTTACATCAATTGTTTTTTCTTCACTTAATTGAGATTGCATGATTTTTTTTCCTGAAATAGTAAAGATTTTATAAGCCAGAGAGGTGTTTTTAGTAACCATATTTAGAGTGGTCTCCACAGGGTTTGGATAAA
>CALDCO010000356.1 GCA_937937185.1 uncultured Flavobacteriaceae bacterium | reverse complement strand
GACCAAAATAGCATATTGTTTATGCCACCATAGGTTGTTTTTAACCAATGGCTTAGATAACTAATGCATTTTATTAAAACAAAAAACAATGAATACATTAAATAAATACTTAAGCATACTCTTGTTTCTTACGGCTTTTTTGGGCGTTTCTCAGGAGAAAGGAAATGAAGATGCATTAGAAATAAAAGAAATAAGAATCTTAAAAAAAGAAAAAGAAACAATTGAGCTTAAAGGGGCAAAAAATAATATTTCTAACGAATCTTTAGTTTCAAATGATTTATTTTCTAGTAGCTCAAGAACAGGTGAAACCATGGGAGAGCTATCAGTTTCACTAACTGGAGGAGCGCTATACAAAGTCCCAATTGCTGTTCCTCCGGGAATTAATGGTGTTGTTCCTGAGATCTCACTAGCTTATAATAGCCAAGGCGGAAACGGAATCGCTGGATATGGGTGGAATGTTACAGGAATTTCTACAATTTCTAGAATCCCTGCTACAAAATTTCATGATAATCAAATTGATGGAATCAATTTTAACAATCTAGATCGTTTTGCTTTAGACGGACAACGTTTAATTCTTAAAAATGGCACTTATGGAAAAAACGGAGCAGAATATCAAACCGAACAATACTCTAATCTTAAAATAAAGTCATTTGGAACACATCCTAAAAAAGGCATTTCAGGGCCTGCTTATTTCATAGTCTATTATCCAGATGGTTCTATAGCTCGTTATGATAATGGTGGTGATTCAAGATTGACTAATTATTCCATTGCTTACTGGCAGAATGCACAAGGCGTAAGAATTAGTTATGAATATCGAACATATGGCACAAATACTGCTGTACAAAGTATACGTAAAATCAAATACGGTTCTTTAAATACAATTAGTCCAATTAATGAAATCTCTTTTGGTTATTTAGCAAGAGACAGGTGGGAAGAGTCCTATATTAATGGTGAAAAAATTCAGAGGAACCATCTCTTAAGTTCAATTACTGTAAATGGTAATGGCAAGCTTTATAGATACTACCGATTAACTCATGATAAAACAGATTTAGCTTATAGCAGATTGAAAAGGATTGATGAAAAGAATGGAGATAGTACAGGTTTTCACCACCCAATAGTTTTTAATTATAGCAATAGAAATTCTTCAGTGATAGTTAACAGTATTGAAACTGATATTACGATTGGTAATATTGAACAGAGAAATGCAGAAACGATGGCACTTGATTTTACAGGAAATGGTAAAATGGACTTTGTTGCCTATCCTAAAAGCAAAAATAAGTTCTGGTTGTTTTCAAACCTTCAGGAAGGAGAGACAAATGCGCCATCTCTGGTTAATTCAGGAACTTTTGAAGCTATTTTTTCTACTAAATTCCTTGGTTCGGGTAATAAGATCATACAAAATGATGCGCTTACAATGGTGAAAAATGCTTCAACGACTCAAGTGAGTTTTAGTACGTACTCAAGTAAACTTTCTCAACCCATCTATTTAGAACATAGTAAAATATGGAATGCGCCTACCTACGAATATCAGTTTGATTTAAAAAATTCTCAAACCAAAAGAATTCCTAATACTTATGTTTCAGGAGATTTTAATGGCGATGGCTTAACTGAGCTATTAGCTATTGGTAAACCTTATACAAAAAGAACATGCAGACCATTACCTCCATCTCAATGTCGTGCTAGTGCTGCACAAGAATTAAAGCAAGAAAAAGGAGAAAGTAATGAAGATTTTGCTTTAAGACAACAGTATTCTAAAAAGGATTTATTAAACAACGAAATTCCTTGCATGACCTGTAATGTAGAAAAAGTAGATAATAAAACGACTTATTTGATAAACCTTAGAAAGAACAAACCTACTAATTTTACAAGTTACTCAGGCAATCTAATACAAAGTATAGCTTCAAATGATAAAGTGTTTACAGGAGATTTTAACGGTGATGGCACAACAGATTTAATGCATGTTATTAATGGTAGAATTTATGTTTATACAATGGTCAATAATAGGATCAGTTTGCTTTGGTTAGAAAACGATTCTTTCTTTACCACAAATAAGCCGTTCTATCTAGGAGATTATAATGGTGATGGCAAAACGGATTTTATGGTGCCAACAGCTTTTAACAGTAACAAGTTTAGAAATTATATCTCAACTGGTAATGCATTTATAAGAGGAAATGGATTTTTCCCTTTTACCTATAAACAAACAAATTTTAACGGAAATAACGGGGTGTTTTCCGGATTTAGTTTAATACCAGCAGATTTTAATGGTGATGGCAAAACAGATATTATTGAGTACAATACATCAACGTATGAAAATTCAAGTCACGGTAGACAAGTAATAAAAGTTTATAATAATATAGGTGTTTATTCTACACCAGCAAGTGATACAAGTTATTCAACTTCTATGCAATTCGTAAGTGGCGGTTCTGCTGTAAAAACGAGTTTGTTAAAACATTTTCCGATCCCCATTTTTCTTACCAACAATAAACCTAATAAGAATTTAGATTTTGCATCGATAAGTGATAACCAAATTACTTCCTTTTCTTTTAATAAAGATCACCGAGAGGAAATTTTGTTACGCTCGGTTATTAATCATGGTGTTTCTTATTCAATTTTATACAATTCACTTGATCCTGAATATACTGGGAATTATCCTGAGGTATACAAATATTCTAATAACGAAACTTATCCTTTTGGTAATATTCGTACAGCACCAAGTACTAAAGTCGTAACTAAATTAATACGTGCTGCAAATGGAATGTCTGCGCCTGTATTATTCCAAGAATATTCTTATTATGATGCAGTTTACCATTCTGAGGGGTTAGGTTTTCTTGGCTTTAAAGGAGTGGCGCAAAGTAATTGGCACACAGGGCCCTCAGATCGTATTTTTAATGTTGCATTGTATGACCACACTAAAAGAGGCGCATTAAAGGCTCAGTATTCCATTAAAAACAGTTATACATTCGCAATACCCTCAGCGGGTTATATTAATAAAACAGTTTATGATAATGCCTTTTCGGTATTGACTAATAAAGTTTACAAGTTATCTACAAGATCCAGTCTCACCCAAAATGCTATTAATGGCTCTTTTACTAATATTACCTATACCTATGATGTTTATAATAACCCTACTCAAGTTACCACTAATTACTCTTCTCAAGCAAGACGTGTTGTAGATATTAGATATGCAAATAGCCTAGGAACAAATTATTACATTGGAAGGCCAATAAAAGAAATAGAAACACTAACGATTGATGGAGATACTTTTAAAACGTCTAAAGAATTAGAGTATAACGGATATTTGGTTTCTAAAATAAAACATTTTGGTAATGGAACGCCAGCTGATATAGAAACATTGGCTTATGATAATTTTGGTAATATAAAAACTAAAACTGTGACTCCTCATAATAGCTCCTCTAGGTTAGTACAGTTTCAATATGATACTTCAGGGCGATTTTTAAAAAAAACAATTAATGTCGAAGGACAACAAACCCTTTTCGATTATAATTATAATAACGGGACTTTAATAAAACAGACTAATGGATATGGACAGGTGACTCGTTTTGAATACGATTCTTGGTTAAGACCTATTAAAGTTACAGACCACCTTGGAAAAAAATCAGAAACTATATATACTGATGGGTTCTATTTTGATTATCTAGTAACAACAATAGCTGATGATGGTAGTGAATCGGTGGCATCTTATGATAGTTATAATCGCTTAACAGAAGTAAAAGAAAAAGATCTTACTGGGCAATGGATAGCTACTCTTTACGAATACGATAAATTTGATCGACTAAGTAAACAAAGTGAACCATTTATTGCCAGTTCTTCGCCAACGCAATGGAATGAAACCGAGTATGATTTTTATGGCAGACCTGTAAAACAAATTTTACATACAGGAAGAACGATAAACATGAGTTACAGTGGCTTATCTACAACTGTGAATGATGGTGTAAAAACAGTAACAACCACTAACGATGCAATCGGCAATACCAAAAGTGTAACCGATCCTGGGGGGACTATTAATTATTCTTATTATGGTAGCGGAAACTTAAAAACAGCTAATTATAATGGGGTTATTGTATCTCTAGAGCAAGACAATTGGGGGCGCAAGAAAAAATTAACAGATCCTTCCGCTGGTGTATACGAATACGCCTACAACGGTTATGGCGAAATGATTAAAGAAAAAACGCCCAAAGGAGAAACAGAATATTTTTATTCTAAACTTGGAAAACTAGAAAAACAAACCATTTTAGGCGACGATACCGATATGGAAGTACTATATAGCTATAATTCTACTAGCAAGTTATTAAACAGAATTACTATGACTAGTGCAGATGGTAACAACAGTACTTATAATTATGCT
>CALDCO010000355.1 GCA_937937185.1 uncultured Flavobacteriaceae bacterium | reverse complement strand
TTATAGTAAGTATAACAATAATTAATAACGTTTTCCAATAATTTCTTGAGGGATTGAGGGTTAATTTCATAGCATTTACAATTTACACACTACAAAATTATTAATTTACAGTGAAACAAACTAGTATTATTGGTTAAAATATCAATATTTTTTTGTCATTAATAGGTTTTTTATGCTGAACTACTAATGCTTGAATAGTATAGCTAAACCAACTGAAACTGTAGAATAGAATATTAAAGATTATAGCAAAAAAACAATGAATAAAAAACCTTAAGTTTGTTTTAAATCGCTAATGCTATTTATTATAAGTCTATTAATCTTTATTATAAGACCTTAATAAGGTGTTGGCCCAACGCTTTGCTTCGTCGATAGCATTAAAAATACCGAAAGGGCGTTCGTAGAAAAGTTTTTCTACTTCAGCACTAGTTAACGAAGAATAGTTATTAGAAACGACAGCAAATCCAATCATGTTTTTATTTTTTGAAAGACTTTGATAAATTACTGGATTAACAGCATATGAATTAATTCGTTTCGAGATGTAAACGAAAGGCATTTTTTTAAAAAACAAATGGGCAGCCTTAGTGACTATATCTGTTTCATTTTCACAAATCGTGATGCCATCTTTTATAATTCCAATAACATAGTTTTCGTAAAATTCTAAGTCACAAAAAGGGAGTTGGAGTAATTTTTTATTCATGGTTAAGTTCTTACAATATAGGTTAGTAGGGGATTTTAAAAGTATTCCTTAACGATTAAATTTAATCGTCAAGGAATACAATATAATAAAAAATTTATGATTTTGCAGGTTTTTGAGCTTTTTCAATCGATATTTTTATTTCATCATTCTTTTTATCAAGATCCATTATAATTTTATCACCTTCTTCAACATGCGAGGTTATAATCTCCTCAGCTAAAGCATCTTCAATGTATTTTTGAATTGCTCTCTTTAGAGGTCTAGCGCCATATTGCTTATCAAAACCTTTATCTGCAATATAATCTTTAGCAGGTTTGGTTAATTTAAGCGTGTATCCAAGGTCTTTAATACGCAATAATAGTTTATCTAATTCGATATCAATAATTTTATTAATATCTTCCTTTTCTAGAGCATTAAAAACAACAACATCATCTATTCTATTTAAAAATTCTGGAGCAAAAGATTTTTTTAATGCATTTTGAATAACGGCTCTTGAGTTAGCATCCTCTTGAGATTTTTGCGAAGCAGTGCCAAAGCCCATTCCTGTGCCAAAATCTTTTAATTTACGTGACCCAATATTGGAAGTCATGATAATAATGGTATTTCTAAAATCTATTTTACGGCCTAAACTGTCTGTTAAATAGCCATCATCTAGTACTTGAAGAAGCATATTAAACACATCGGGATGTGCTTTCTCAATTTCGTCTAAAAGCACTACGGCATAAGGCTTACGTCTTACTTTTTCTGTAAGTTGTCCGCCTTCTTCATAACCTACATATCCTGGAGGCGCTCCAATTAAACGCGAGATGGCAAATTTCTCCATATATTCACTCATATCGATACGTATCATCGACTCTTCACTATCAAATAATTCTCGAGATAATACTTTAGCCAACTGTGTTTTTCCAACGCCAGTTTGCCCTAAAAAGATAAATGAGCCAATAGGTTTGTTAGGATCTTTTAAACCTGCTCTGTTGCGTTGAATGGCTTTTACCACTTTAGCAACCGCTTCGTCTTGGCCAATAACTTTTCCTTTAATTAAGTTAGGTAACTCAGCGAGTTTAGTGCTTTCGGTTTGTGCAATTCGATTAACAGGAACCCCCGTCATCATAGACACCACATCGGCAACATTATCTTCAGTAACGGTTTCTCTGTGTAGTTTGGTGTCTTCTTCCCACTTTTGCTGCGCAAGGTTAAGCTCTTTTTCTAAACGCTTTTCATCGTCTCTTAAACGTGCCGCTTCCTCATACTTTTGTTTTTTAACAACCGTATTTTTAGAAAGTTTTACATCTTCAAGTTTTTTCTCTAATTCCAGTATTTGTTTTGGCACATCAATATTGGTAATGTGAACACGAGATCCAGCTTCATCTAGAGCATCAATAGCTTTATCGGGAAGGAAACGCTCTGTCATGTAACGATTAGTAAGCTTAACGCAAGCTTCAATAGCAGCATCGGTATAATCTACATTATGGTGGTCTTCGTATTTTAATTTTATATTATTTAAAATTTCTATTGTCTCTTCAACCGTTGTAGGTTCAACAATTACTTTTTGAAAACGCCTTTCTAAGGCACCATCTTTTTCTATATATTGCCTGTATTCATCTAGAGTTGTCGCTCCAATACATTGAATCTCACCCCTGGCTAGCGCAGGTTTAAACATATTTGATGCGTCTAAACTTCCAGTTGCACCACCAGCCCCAACAATGGTATGGATTTCATCAATAAAAAGAATCACATCGTCATTCTTTTCTAATTCATTCATTACGGCTTTCATGCGTTCTTCAAATTGTCCGCGGTATTTAGTACCAGCCACGAGACTGGCTAAATCAAGTGTTACCACCCGCTTATTAAATAGGATGCGCGAGACTTTTCGTTTTACAATTCTATTGGCCAAACCTTCGGCAATGGCAGATTTTCCAACACCTGGTTCACCAATTAGTAAGGGGTTGTTTTTTTTACGTCTACTTAAAATTTGAGAAACGCGTTCAATCTCTTTTTCTCTACCAACTACGGGATCAAGTTTGCCTTCCTCTGCCATAGCAGTTAAGTCTCGACCAAAGTTATCTAAGACTGGGGTTTTCGATTTTTTATTCCCTTTACTAGTAGGAGAATTAAAAATATCTTTTGAATTTTCGTCCTCATTAGTAGAATCATCATCAGGGAATGATTCTGCTTTAGGCTCTATATAATCGTCATCATTTGTAAGCATATTCTTAAATTGTTCTTTAACGTTATCATAATCGACTTTTAACTTATTTAAAAGTTTAGTTGTGGGGTCATTTTCATTCCTTAAAACACAGAGCAGCAAGTGCGCAGTATTAATAGAGGTGCTTTGAAACAGTTTAGCTTCTAAAAACGTTGTTTTTAATGCACGCTCTGCCTGCCTTGTAAGGTGTAGGTTCTTTTTTTGATTCGAGGTAATAGAAATATTTGGGTTTGCAGGGCTTAATATCTCAACTTTACGTCTTAAATGATTTAAGTCGATGTCTAATGCGTTTAATATATTAATTGCTTTTCCATTTCCATCTCTTAATAAGCCAAGCATTAAGTGTTCTGTTCCAATAAAATCATGTCCTAATCGTAATGCCTCTTCTTTACTGTAAGCGATTACGTCCTTTACTCTTGGCGAAAAATTGTCATCCATATAATTATCCTTTGTGCTTTAAAAATACTAAAGATATTAAGACTACCAAAAGAAATACTAACATTCGGGTACTAATTATATGTTAAAAAAAACGATTAACATGGAAAGATTTAATAATGAAGTTACTAATTAAAAAAGAACTCATATTGTTAATAAATAGTCTTAAAAATTAGAACGAAACACCTTAGTAGTCACTTGCGAAATAATTATATTAGCACGATTTGAAATACTGAAAATAATTTAACCAAAAATACATATGGCAGAAGGAGAAAAACTCATTCCAATTAACATAGAAGATGAAATGAAATCGGCTTACATTGATTATTCGATGTCAGTTATAGTATCAAGAGCACTCCCAGATGTACGAGATGGATTAAAGCCAGTGCACAGGCGCGTACTTTATGGTATGCATGAACTTGGCGTAAGAGCAAATAGTGCGCATAAAAAATCGGCTAGAATAGTTGGAGAGGTTTTAGGTAAGTACCACCCTCATGGCGATACTTCTGTGTACGATGCAATGGTACGTATGGCTCAAGAATGGAGTTTGCGTTATATGTTGGTAGATGGGCAGGGTAACTTTGGGTCTGTAGATGGAGATAGCCCGGCAGCAATGCGTTATACTGAAGCCCGTATGCGAAAAATATCGGAAGATATGTTAGCCGATATCGACAAGGAAACAGTAGATCATCAATTAAATTTTGACGATACTCTAGAAGAACCTAAAGTGCTTCCTACTCGTGTTCCTGGTTTATTAATTAATGGCGCTTCTGGTATTGCAGTTGGGATGGCAACAAATATGCCACCCCATAATTTAACCGAGGTGGTTAATGGTACTATTGCCTATATCGATAATAATGATATGGAAATAGAGGAGTTAATGACTTATATAAAGGCACCAGATTTCCCTACTGGAGGAACCATTTATGGTTATGATGGTGTTAAAGAAGCTTTTCAAACTGGCCGAGGCCGCATTGTTATGCGAGCAAAAGCAAATATTGAAGAAGTAAATGGTCGTGAATGTATAATTGTAGATGAAATTCCTTACCAAATTAATAAAGCAGACATGATTAAGAAAACTGCAGATTTGGTAAATGATAAAAAACTAGATGGGATTTCTACCATTAGAGATGAATCTGATAGAAATGGAATGCGAATTGTTTACGTTTTAAAGCGTGATGCCATTCCTAACATTGTTTTAAACAAACTTTTTAAATATACCGCTTTACAATCGTCATTTAGTGTCAATAATATTGCATTAGTAAATGGAAAACCTCAACTACTAAATCTAAAAGAACTTATTCATTATTTCGTAGAGCATAGGCATGAAGTTGTGGTTAGAAGAACCACCTATGAATTGAGAAAAGCCGAAGAACGGGCACATATTCTTGAAGGCTTAATTATTGCCTCAGACAACATAGATGAAGTTATTAAAATCATAAGAGCCTCTTCTAATGCAGATGAAGCACGTGCGAATTTAATTAAACGCTTTAAGCTCTCTGAAATACAAGCAAAGGCAATTGTAGAAATGCGATTAAGGCAACTTACTGGATTAGAGCAGGATAAGTTAAGAGCAGAGTATGATGAGATCATGAAAACGATTGAAGACTTAAAGAGTATTCTAGATAGTAAAGAGCGTCGCATGACGATCATTAAAGACGAGTTAACCGTTATTAGAGATAAGTATGGTGATGAACGTCGTTCTGTTATAGAATATGCTGGTGGCGATTTAAGCATTGAAGATATGATTCCTAATGAAAAAGTAGTCATTACTATCTCTCATGCAGGTTATATTAAAAGGACTTCGCTTAACGAATATAAAACTCAAAATCGAGGTGGAGTAGGACAAAAAGCCTCTACAACTCGTAATGAAGATTTCTTGGAAAACTTATTTGTAGGGACTAATCATCAATACATGTTATTCTTTACTCAAAAAGGGAAATGTTTTTGGATGCGTGTTTATGAAATCCCTGAAGGCACAAAAGTATCTAAAGGAAGAGCCATTCAAAACTTAATAAATATTGAACAAGACGATAAAGTAATGGCTTTTATATGTACGCAAGATTTAAAAGATGAAGCCTATATAAATAGCCATTACGTTATTATGGCCACTAAAAACGGTCAAGTGAAGAAAACGTCATTAGAGCAATATTCAAGACCTCGTACAAATGGAATAAATGCCATAACAATTAAAGAGGATGATGTTTTATTAGAAGCAAAATTAACGACAGGAAACAGCCAAGTCATGTTAGCTTTAAAATCTGGAAAGGCCATAAGGTTTGAGGAAGCTAAAACAAGGCCAATGGGTAGAGGCGCCTCTGGTGTAAGAGGGATAAGATTGCAGCATGATAAAGATGAGGTAATTGGCATGATTGCAGTAGATGATATGGAGAGCAATGTGTTAGTCGTTTCTGAAAACGGTTATGGAAAACGATCTAGTTTAGAGGATTATAGAATTACAAATCGAGGTGGTAAAGGCGTTAAAACCATTTCCATTACTGAAAAAACAGGTAATTTAGTCTCTATAAAGAATGTAACAAATGATGATGATTTAATGATTATTAACAAATCGGGAATTGCCATTAGAATGGCCGTGCAAGATTTAAGGGTAATGGGCCGAGCTACACAGGGCGTAAAACTCATTAATCTTAAAGGAAAAGATTCCATTGCTGCGGTTGCAAAAGTAATGCATGAAGACGAAGAAGGTGTTGATCTTGAAAACATTGAAACCCCTAATAAAGGGGCAATTTCAGACTCTGGCACAACTATTGGTAGTAATGAAGAGGAATAAATAATGAACAAAATCTGCAATCTTGATAAAATATAATTAATTTTGCAGTGAAATACACAAAAAACTATAATAATGAAAAAACAATTAATTCTATCTCTAGCTTTATTTGTAGCTCTTTTCTCTTACGGACAAAAGAAAGAGTTGAAATCTTTAGAGAAAGCGGTAAAGAATAGCAACTTTGCTGAAGCAAAAAAACTTGTAGGCCAATTAGAATCTATGGTGGGTTCAATGGATTCTAAATCAAAAGAAAAATATTATTTAACTAAAGGAAAAGCTTTTTTTGCTAATGGTGCCGGAAGTAATGAAGACATGACCATGGCAGTTAAGAGCATAGGAAGCATAGAAAATAATAGTCCAGAAGTTTCTGAGTTAAAATCGTTAATTGAGAACGATTTGTTAGTTAAAGCAAACGATTTATACAAGGCTGAAAAATTTAAAGCTGCCTCTGAAAAATTTTATAGCTTGTATGAACTTTCTCAAGACCAATCGTATTTATATTATGCGGCTGCTAGTGCTGTAAATGTGGGTGAAGCTGAATACACAACTGCTTTAGGTTATTATACAAAACTCAAAGAGCTAGGTTACACTGGAGTTAGAACAGAGTATTATGCCGTTAATAAAGCAACTGGCGAAGAAGAAAGAATGCCAAATAAAGAACAAAGTACATTATTTGTAAAATCGGGGAGCTACATTAAACCTACAGAGCGTAAAACAAAATCTGTAGTATCAGATATTACAAAGAATATCGCTTTGATATACATGAGCCAAGGTGAGAATGAAAAAGCATTAACAGCCTTTAAGGATGCCAGAGAAAGCAACCCAGACGATGTTTCTCTATTGTTAAGCGAAGCGAACTTACATTATAAATTAGGGGATAAAGACAAATACTCGTCTTTAATTGAAGAAGCTTTAATTAAAGAACCCAAAAATATTGATTTATTATACAATTTAGGAGTACTTTCAGCTGATGCTGGCGATAAAGATAAGGCCATAGAATATTATAGAAAAGCTATAGAATTAAAACCTAATTACGTTAATGCCTTAACTAATTTATCTGTTTTAATTTTATCAGGTGAGAAAGATATTCTTGCGAAGATGAATGCTTTAGGAACTTCTAAAGCAGATAATGATCGTTTTGAGTCCTTGAAACTAGAAAAGAAGGAATTATATAAAAGTGCACTTCCTTATTTAGAAAAAGTACTTCAAATTAATGATGATAAAAATGTGGCTAAGACTTTAATGGGAATTTATGAAATAGTAGGCTACAAGGAAAAATTTAGTGCTATAAAAGCTAAATACAATTTATAGCAACTAAATTCATTTGCATATAACAGATCATCCCTGAGAGTTAAATTTAATTCTTGGGGATTTTTTATTGCGTCTAGTGTGTGTGGTTTATTATTATTATACCATTTCCAGCTTGAAATTAATCAGTAAATTTTTAACTAATGTCTTATTTTAACTGTTGTTTTGAGGTTAGCAGTAGTTTGTTTAATTTTTAGGTTTAATGCGGCAAAAAGGAGTGTCATAAAAGGACTTAACCAATTAAAGATAGCAAAGAAAAAATAGTCTACAACTGGGACACCTAATACTCCAGATTGATAGGCGCCACAGGTATTCCATGGTACTAGAACAGAAGTTACAGTCCCAGAATCTTCCAAGGTCCTACTCAAATTTTCAGGAGCAAGGCCTTTGTCTTCGTAAGCTTTTTTAAACATTTTTCCTGGCACTACAAGTGCTAAATATTGATCTGAAGCCGTTACATTTAAAGCCAAACAGCTCGCCACTGTGCTAGCAAATAAACCAAAGGTTGTGGTAGCGATACTTAGTAGAGCATTGCTAATTCTCGATAAGGCCCCAATAGCATCCATAACGCCTCCAAAAACCATTGCACAAATAATTAACCATATAGTTCCTAGCATTCCAGACATGCCATTAGCTGAAAATAAGTCGTTTAGTTCTTTACTTGAAGTTAAAACAGACGTGTCTACAGTAATGGCTTTCATAACGCCTTCATAAGCAGAATTAAAAGTTAGAGTATCAGCTCCTGCAACAGCAATAACAATATTTGGTTGTGCAATAACGGCAGCTATTCCCCCTAATAAAGTACCAACTAACAATGCCACTAAAGGTGGTGTTTTTTTTATAATCATAAAAATAACAACCAAAGGAACAATAAATAACCAAGGCGAAATATAAAAAGCCTCA
>CALDCO010000354.1 GCA_937937185.1 uncultured Flavobacteriaceae bacterium | reverse complement strand
ATCACATTAATAATAATAAGATGTTTTACGGTGTCTGTTATTCTGTTCATCATAGGCTACACAAACTTTTTTTCTAATTCATCGATAGACATGGTAATAAATGTCAATCGATTAGTTGGCGATACGCTGGGTGCTTTGCATGCAAATAAACGATTTACTAAATGCTCTTGTTCTTCTTTAGATAAAGATTGTCCTGTTTTTATGGCTAAACTTTTAGCCATAGATTTGGCTAATAAATCGGTGGCGCTAAAATGGCTATCTGGCACTTCATTCTGGACATCGGCTATAAGTTGTTCTAAAATTATAGCGACTTCACTTTCCGGAACACTTACAGGAACTCCAGAGATTTCTAAAACTTCATCTTTTAATAAATTGAAGACAAATCCAGTATGTTCTAAATCGTTTTTTAACTGACGAATAATTTCTAATTCTTGCTGCGAAAAAGGTAGGCTTAGCGGAAATAATAATTGTTGACTCACCCCTTCTTTTACTGTAATATGCTGAAGAAAATCTTCATACAAAATCCGTTGATGCGCTCTTTTTTGGTTGATAACCAACATTCCAGATTTTATCGTGCTTATGATGTATTTGTTATGTAACTGGTAAGTTGGTTGCTTTTCTTCAATGGCCTTTGAATCGTTAAAAACAGAAGTCGTTTCTGGCTCACTTTCAAAATGTACTTCATCAAAATCGGTTTTAGATTTAGTGCTTTTAGACTCTAAGCCTACATATAAACTTTCCCAAGTTGCTGCTGGTGCTTTCTTATAATTACTAGCCGTATGGGGCACTGTTTTTTCATCTTCTTTAAAAGGATTAAAACCAGAATCTACAGCAATACTTGGCGTTGCTTTTTGTTTGTAGTTATAAGGCGTGTCTAGGTTAGAATCGCGTTCAAAATCTAAAACTGGGGCGATATTAAATTGCCCCAAACTGTGCTTCACTGAAGCTCTTAGAATGGCATAAAGCGTATGCTCGTCATCAAATTTAATTTCGGTTTTGGTGGGGTGTATATTAATATCTATGGTTTGAGGGTTTACTGTTAAATTTAAAAAATAACTGGCATGCGCACCTTCTTTTAGCAAGCCCTCAAAAGCAGAAGAAATCGCATGATTTAAATACGCACTTTTTATAAAGCGGTTGTTTACGAAAAAGAACTGCTCCCCTCTGGATTTTTTAGCATATTCTGGTTTCCCTACAAACCCGCTAATTTTTACTACCTCTGTACTTTCTTCTACAGGAACAAGTTTTTCATTGGTTTTCGATCCAAAAATAGCGACAATGCGTTGCCTATAATTACTAATTGGCAAATTAAATTGTTCGCTCCCGTTATGAAAACAAGAAAAACAAATAGACGGATGCGCCAGAGATACCCGATGAAACTCATCGATAATATGTCGCGTCTCTACAGGATTAGATTTTAAAAAATTACGTCTTGCTGGGATATTAAAAAACAAATTCTTTACAGAAATAGAAGTCCCTTTAGGCGTAACGATAACCTCTTGTGAAACGACTTTGCTTCCCTCAATAACAATACAAGTTCCTATTTCGTCTTGTGCTTGTTTTGTTTTTAATTCGACATGGGCTATGGCTGCAATACTTGCTAAAGCCTCACCTCTAAACCCCTTAGTATGTAATTGAAATAAATCATCGGCAGAGCGAATTTTAGAAGTGGCATGGCGCTCAAAACTTAAGCGCGCATCTGTATCACTCATCCCTTTACCATCATCGATAACCTGTATTAAGGTTTTTCCAGCATCTTTAATAATGAGTTTAATTGTCGTTGCTCCAGCATCAATTGCATTTTCTAATAACTCTTTAACCACAGAGGCCGGACGTTGCACTACTTCTCCTGCAGCTATTTGATTGGCAACATGATCTGGTAATAGTTGAATAATATCTGCCATGAATTATTGCGAAAAGAAAATAGACAAATCAAAATCTATAACAAATAGAAAAATAACTATGAGTATTGCAACAATAATAAGCGTGCGCCTATTAGCAACTGCATCAGGAGAATTTTTAAGCTCATCTAGTGCTGTATTTAGCTTTGCTTTAATACTTTTGTTAGCACCAACTGTGCTTCTAAAATCATCAAATTTGTGTTTTATTTCAAAAGGACTCCCTTCACCTTTATAGTAACGAGGTGTATAATTATAGCGTTTATTTTTTCGTTGTTTTAAAACTCCCATAAGTTTCTAACTCATTTTTGTATCTAAATAGTACATTACTACTATAATTACTACTAATAAAATTAACAAAACAGGTAGTTTTATGGCTTTAGATTTCCTAACTGGTCGCTTTAATAATTCTATTTTAGATTGGGTATCATCTTTCGAATCGTTTTTAAGATTAGACGCTCCGTCTTTGGGGAACCTAGACTTATAATTAAACTTTTTATTCCTTTTTTGATGAAACAAGATTGTAACTATTATAGAAAAACAATTATTTCAAAAGTACTTAAAATACAGGTAAATGAGTAGTAATAAAACCTAAAAATTGTTAACAGAAAGCGAAATAGCTGTTTGCTGAGAAAAATATTTTTTTCGGGTGGTGTTTTTAAGAAAAAATCATACCTGTTATCAAAAAATAGTAACCAATATCCAAACTTAGGAGTTCTTCCGCAATGCCGCCATTTTTATGGCTGCAACAGCTGCTTCTACACCTTTATTACCATGTTTGCCTCCAGAGCGATCAATGGCTTGTTGCTCATTATTATCGGTAAGGACGCAAAATATAACTGGGGTGTCACTTAGAATATTTAAATCTTTTATTCCTTGAGAAACGGCTTCACATACAAAATCGAAATGTTTGGTTTCTCCTTGTATGACACTACCTATAGCAATAACGACATCTACATTTTGGCTTTGCATTCGTTTGGAGCCATATATTAGTTCATAACTCCCAGGAACCTCCCAACAAAGAAGATGATCTGCAGGCATCCCATGTTCTATTAATGTTTTTTTAGCGCCTTCTAGTAAGCCTTTAGTAATTTTAGCATTCCATTCTGAAACAACAATCCCAAATCGAAAATGTTTCGCATTTGGGATAGTATTTTTATCGTAAACTGATAAATTATTATTTACCGTAGCCATATTGGTGGGTAATTAGACTATTAATTCGTCATTGCCTGAGCTTTTCCTATAAATACTTCTACGCTAGTTGCCTCGTTAGATTTTGGGTACTCTGTTTTAATTCTATTAAAAAAACCTAGAGCTTCTTTTGCTTTGCCCATATCTAAAGCTATCACACCAGCCTTGTATAAAAAGGTACAAGTTGAATATTCATTAGATCGCATATTAGCGGCTTCTATGTAATACTTTAAAGCATCTTCTTTTTGATCTAACTGAACAAAAGCATCGCCTATAGCGCCCTTTGCCATTGGTGCTAGAATTTGATCCTCACTTGAAAAATCATCTAAATGAGCAACCGCTTCTTTATATTTCTTTAAATTTAAATAAGACATTCCTGCATAATAATGTGCCAAATTACCAGCGGGTGTGCTACCGTATTCTTTAATTATGTCTAACATTCCAAACTTACCGCCACTACCATTGAGCGCTAAATTATATAACGAGTCCGAAGACACGCCATTTACAGCATCATTAAAATGCTTTTTCGCTTGAAACATCTCATTATTTGCCTGTACTTGAGCAGGTTTAGCAACAAATTCCTTGTAGCCTAAATAGCCTAAAACAAAAATAGAAACGGCACCAATGATCATGAAAATGTACTTCTGATTTGCAGCGACAAAGTCTTCCGTTTTTGAAGCTGTTTCATCTAAAGTATTGAAAACCTCAGCCGTAGTTGAGTTCTGTTCTTCAACTTCGATGTCTTTTTCTTTTACGGTTTTAGGTTTATAACCTCTTTTCTTGTACGTTGCCATATTTTGTTAATTAATGCGCACAAAAATAATACAATTATCCATAAAAAAAAGCTTATTTATTTCTTATTTTTGCATCTATTCACTATGAAGTGGTTTAAACTTTTTTCAATTTGCTAAAAAAATGCTTTTTTGCGTCTGTATTTCACAGTTTTTGACTTCCGTAGCGCTGCTATGCAACTAAAAAATTGCTATACCTGGTCACAAAAACACTATTTTCACTTAAATCAAAAAAGCTTAAACCAATTCTGTTAGAGAAAAACCACGCAGATATATAAAAGTCTTTTAGGCTAGATGTTGTATGATTTTAAAATCACTTTCCCTTCTTAACTATAAAAATTTTGATTCAAAATCTTTTAGTTTTAACGCTAAAATTAATTGTCTTGTTGGGAACAATGGTGTAGGAAAAACAAATGTTTTAGATGCTATTTATCACCTATCTTTTGGAAAAAGTTATTTTAACCCAGTGGCAACGCAAAATATAAAACACAATGAAGCATTTTTTGTAATTAACGGGGATTATTTAAAAAACGAAGCTGAAGAAAAAATAGTGATTAGTCTTAAACGTGGACAAAAAAAAGTAATAAAACGAAATAATAAGGTCTATGATAAATTTAGTGATCATATAGGTTTTCTCCCTTTGGTTATTATTTCTCCTGCCGATCGCGACTTAATTATCGAAGGGAGCGATAAAAGGCGAAAATTTATTGATAGTGTGATTTCTCAAGGCGATAAAGTTTACCTACAATTACTCATTAAATACAATAAAATATTAGCACAGCGTAATGCTTTATTAAAGTATTTTGCTGTTAACCATACTTTTAATAAAGACAGCTTAGAGATTTATAATGACCAACTTCATACTTATGGCACCACCATTTTTGAAAAAAGAAAAAGGTTTTTAGAGCTTTTTATTCCTATTTTTAAAGCACGATACGAAGCCATAAGTGGTGGTCAAGAAGGTGTTCATTTAGAATACAAAAGTGATTTGTTTGATGCCGATTTAAGTGCCTTATTAATTAATAACTTAAATAAAGACAAGGCCTTACAATACACGACTGTAGGCACTCATAAAGATGATTTACTTTTTAATATAGACGCTCGTCCTATTAAGAAATTTGGAAGTCAAGGTCAGCAAAAATCGTTTTTAATTGCATTAAAATTAGCCCAATTCGATTTTATTAAAACACAAAACAATGACACGCCCCTATTGCTTTTAGACGATATTTTTGATAAACTTGATGAACAGCGAGTGACGCATATTATTAAATTAGTAAACGATAAAAATTTTGGACAACTTTTTATAAGCGATACGCATGCTAAAAGAACAGAAAGTGTTGTAAAACAAGTGCATCAATCTTACGAAATATTTAAACTCTAAGCATGAAAAAAAATAGTCTTTACTTTGTTATTTTATTTCTTACTTTAAGCTGTAAACAAGATTTTAACTCAACGATAAATCATCTTTCTGGATATTGGGAAATAGAAAGTGTTACTCTTGAAGATGGCACTAAAAAGAAGTATAACATTAATGAAACGATAGACTACATAAAAGTTAATAAAGACCTAACCGGAATTAGAAAAAAAATGAAACCTACTTTTACTGGTACTTATGAAACGTCGAAAAACAATGGCAGCTTTGAAATAAAAATAGAAAACGACAGTTTAACTATTAATTACAAAACACCACACGCCAATTGGAAAGAAACTGTTGTAAGTTGCTCGAAAAAGCAGTTAAAAATAGTGAACAAAAATAACGTGTTATATTCATACAAACGTTATACGCCTTTAACCACCAATTAAATGGAAAACAAATTATGGCTAAAAGAAATAATGACATATTAAATATTTCTGATGTACTTAAAGATTTTGTTAAAACAAACAAGCTCGAAAAAGGATTAGATAAAGTTCATGTAAGAGAATCGTGGTCTAAACTTTTGGGTAATGGTGTTAATAACTATACGACTTCTATTGAATTAAAACAAGATGTTTTATATGTACAATTAAGTTCCAGTGTCCTTCGCGAAGAATTAAGTTACGGCAAAGAAAAAATTATCGCTATGCTAAATGAGGAACTAGAAAAGCCCTTAATAAAAAAACTAATATTACGTTAAAGCCTCTATTTTATTGAGGTTATTAACTTAAAATAAATCAACAAATAACAGTTAAGTCATTTATTAAGCCTTATATTTGAGAATTAATACATTAATTTTTTTTAAAATGACTAAAGGCACAGTAAAATTTTTCAATGATTCTAAAGGTTTCGGTTTTATTACTGAAGAGGGATCAAACAAAGACCATTTCGTACACATTTC
>CALDCO010000353.1 GCA_937937185.1 uncultured Flavobacteriaceae bacterium | reverse complement strand
TAACCGTAATCGATATTCGAATTGTAGTCAATCTGCATTTGATATAAGTTTGGATTAAAACGAGTAGGTTGTATCACGCGTTGATTCCATTCGGTAACCAGAATTCGATTTCGGTTTTCTAAAAAATTCTGAGAATAATAGCCTTTTTGACGTGCAATACCCCTTAGCCAAAAATTAAAACCTGGCTCAATAATGGTAATTTCATATTCAGACTCTTCGTCAGCAATACGAATGGTATCATTACCTTTTTTTTGATATAAAGCTTCTTCTTGAGGTTTTACATGAAGCGTTTCTTTCGATGTCGTACAACACCAAAAGAAACCTGAAATGATAATAAAATATAAGGCTATCCTCATCATCTAAAGTTACACAATAAATAACACATATGCTAACTATTTTGGGAGAAGTAAAGTTTAATGGTAAAATAAATGATAACCACCTCACTTATTTCACTCTTTAAAAGTCATAACAATAAATCTAAATTAAAAATGGTGTTACACAGTGTTTTATGTCATTTAATCTTATAATATCCTGATAAAAAAACAAATTATATCGAAATAACTCCTTTTTGTTTATATTTGAAAATATCCATTACCTTACAATTTTTATGCTAAATGATTTTTGGTTTAACATAAAATATGGGATAAGCCATGTACTAGATATTAATGCTTACGACCATGTTTTATTTTTAATAGTTTTAACCTTGCCTTATTTATTTAAGGACTGGAAACGTATTTTTATTTTAGTAACACTATTTACTATTGGGCATACCCTTTCTTTAATTTTAGCGGCCTACGACATTGTAAAAATAGCAGCTAATGCGGTAGAGTTTTTAATCCCAGTAACTATTTTAGTGGTGGCTTTGTTTAATGTTTTTACTGCGGGGAAAAGAAACCACAAACAAAAGCTGGGCATGACGTTTTTTTCAACCTTGTTTTTTGGCTTAATTCATGGTTTAGGGTTTGCCAGAGAATTTAGGCTATTGGTAGGAAAAAGTGATAAAAAACTAGTAACACTTATAGAGTTTGCTTTAGGAATAGAAATAGCACAAATTGTAGTGGTTTTTATAGTCTTGTTTTTAGGGTATTTAATCCAAACGCTTTTCAGGTTCTCCAAACGCGACTGGGTTGTTGTTATTTCTGCCATAGTTGTAGGATTAGTCATACCAATGTTGTTTAATAGTGAGATATTCTCCTAGTAGCGATAAATTTTTCTTAAAACTTATCCCTTTAGATTGTTATTAAAACGCTAAGCAACTATATTCGTTGAGATGAATAAGATCTTGTACTAAGCATCAATGAAAAGATCAAACAATAAAAAATTTTACATCATCAAAAGATTAGAAACAAAACAGTGAAAATAAAAAAGATAGAAATAAGTTTCTATGTCTAAAAAAAAACAACTTAAATACGATAAAGCCTATTTAAGAATAGCGCAAGAATGGGGAAAACTTTCTTATTGTAAGCGTAAACAAGTAGGGGCGTTAATTGTAAAAGACCGCATGATTATTTCTGATGGTTACAATGGCACACCTACTGGGTTTGAGAATTTTTGCGAAGACGAAGCAGGCAAAACAAAATGGTATGTATTACATGCAGAAGCAAACGCCATATTAAAAGTTGCAGCTTCAACACAATCTTGTAAAGGAGCGACTTTATATATTACATTATCCCCATGTAAAGAGTGTAGTAAATTAATACATCAATCGGGAATAATTAGAGTTGTTTATAAAAAAGGCTATAAGGACGATTCAGGATTGCAGTTTCTTGAAAAGGCAGGGATTGAAGTACAAAAAATTGAAATGATAGATGATTAAAGACAAAAAATACATGCCGTTTTTTATTGGTCTTGCCATGGCTGCAGGTATTTTTATTGGTAACAAGTTAAATTTCGCCGATAATTCCAGTCGCTTGTTTTCTTCCAATAGTAAAAAAGATAAATTAAATCGTCTTATCGATTTTATCGATTACGAATATTTAGAAGAAGTAAATACAGATAGTATTGTAGATCTTACCGTAAATGGTATTTTAGATAATTTAGATCCGCATTCTGTTTACATTCCCAAATCAGATATGCAACGTGTCTCTGAAAACATGAAAGGCGATTTTGTAGGAATAGGCATTAATTTTCTAAAAAACGGTCGTTTTATGTCAGTTATTAAAACGATTGAAAATGGCCCAAGTGAAAAAGCAGGAATTAAAGGCGGCGATCAAATCGTAATGGTAAATGGCGACTCGCTAAATGCGAGAACCCTTTCTGAAAGTGAACTCATAAGTAAACTAAAAGGGCCAATAGATTCTGAGGTGGTTTTAAAAGTGAGCCGTAAAGGGGAGCCAGATTTATTAGAGTTTAAAATAAAAAGAGGGTTAATCCCAATAAAGAGTGTAGATGCCGCTTATATGCTAACCGATAACCTGGGCTACATTAAGATAAACCGTTTTGCAGAATCTACGTATAAAGAATTTAAAAAAGAATTAAAAAAACTAAAGAAATTAGGCGCTACGGAACTCGCTCTGGATTTAAGAAATAACCCTGGAGGGTTTTTAAATATTGCTGAACAAATTGTAGACGAATTTTTAGAAGACGATAAATTAATTTTATATACTAAAAATAAGAGAGGACTTATAGAAAAAAGCTATTCAACACGTAAAGGCGATTTTGAAAATGGACAGGTATATGTTTTAATTGATGAAAATTCTGCTTCGGCTAGTGAGATTGTTGCCGGTGCTTTACAAGATAATGACAAAGGAACTATAATAGGGAGGCGAAGTTATGGAAAAGGCTTGGTACAAAGAGAAATGGCGCTTGGTGATGGAAGCGCTGTTCGATTAACAGTATCAAGATATTATACGCCTACGGGAAGATCTATTCAGCGTGCTTATAAAAAAGGCGGCAAGGACTATTATGATGATTATGCCAATAGAATTAGCAGCGGGGAATTAGTCGATGCAGGAAAAATAAAAGTAGCAGACTCTTTAAAATTCACAACACCAAAAGGTAAAATAGTCTATGGCGGTGGGGGTATAATCCCAGATGTTTTTGTCGCCCTAGATGCCAGCATGCAAAACAAAACGATTTCTTATTTATTAAATAGAGGTTGGGTAAGGAATTTTGTATTTGAAGAATTAGAAAAAGACAGAAAGGCTTACGATAATATCTCTAGAGAAGATTTTATTTCCAATTTTGAAATTTTAGACGACCTTGTGTTTGATTTTAGAGATTATGTTAATGAACGACGTCGATCTGATCTTACTTTTGTGGCCTATAGCGAAGAAGTAAAACAATACCTTAAGGCAGAACTAGCCGATCAATTATATGGTTCTGGGATATTTTATGAAGTGATTAATAAAAAAGATATCATGATTGATGAACTCTTAGAATTGAGTAAAAATTAATTTTTTTAACTAGGGTTAAATGGTCTTAATTACTAAAGTTATTTTGATTTTTCTTCAATACGTTTAGAAATTCGTAAAATTTGTAACAATACAATGGCGCAAAGTGCTGCAAAAATTGTAATAAGGGCAATGATGCTTTCGCCTCTAAACAAGTTATTGAGACTTATTTTAGTGAAATTAAAGACCATTAAACCCAATGCGATTATCGATAATACCGTGGTGAGTAGTTTCATAAGACAAAGTTAAGCAAAAAGGATTTTAATATTAGCGGTAAACAGTTTTACCGCGATGGCTAATAATATAACGCCAAATACTTTTCTAATAATACTTATCCCATTTTGTCCCAAAAAACGTTCAATATGCTTCGATGTTTTTAAAACCAAATAAATAAAAATAACATTCAATAGAATGGCTATAATAATGCTTTTTAATTCGTATTCAGCTCTTAAGGAAAGCAAAGTGGTTAGGCTACCTGGGCCGGCAATTAAAGGAAAGGCTAATGGGAACACTGAAGCCGTTAAAGGACTGGTTTCCTCTTCTTTGTATAAAGTTATTCCTAAAATCATTTCAAGAGCAATAAAAAATAAAATGAAGGAACCCGCAACGGCAAAAGAGCTTACATCAATACCTATAAGTTTTAAAATACTCTGACCCAAAAATAAAAAAGCAATAAGTATAATTCCAGCGATAATCGATGCTTTTTCACTTTGTATGTGCCCCGCTTTTTTTCTTAGATCAATAATAATTGGAATGTTGCCAACAATATCTATTACAGCAAATAAGACCATAAAAACAGTAAGAATTTCTTTAAAGTTTAGACTCATAATTTTCATGAAATTTAAATTTCTGCAAAAGTAATTCGTTATTAAGTTAAGCCAAATTAAATGTAGTCTTTTTTTCTTAATTAGAGTTATATTTGTGATATGTTTCAATTAGGCAAAACGATAGTTTCAGAAGATATTATAGAAAAAGACTTTGTTTGCAACTTATCAGCATGCAAAGGCCAATGTTGTATTGATGGCGATGCAGGAGCACCACTTGAAAAAGAAGAAACTGAAATTCTTAAGGCCATTTATCCTAAAATAAAACCATACTTAAGACCAGAAGGCATTGCTGCTATTGAGAAACAAGGCACGCATATTACTACAACTTTAAAAGAATTAGAAACCCCGTTAATTAATAATGCGGACTGTGCTTATGTTATATTCGATGACAAAAATGTGGCGATGTGTGCCATAGAAGAAGCCTACAATCAAGGCGATATTAGTTGGAAAAAACCAGTGTCTTGTCATTTATACCCCGTTCGGGTTAAGGATTATACAGAATTTTCTGCCGTTAATTATCACCATTGGCCTATTTGTGACGATGCCTGCATTCTTGGAAAAGAATTACAAGTCCCAGTCTATAAGTTTGTAAAAGAAGCTTTGATTAGAAAGTTTGGAGAAGATTGGTATAGCGAACTCGAAAAAATGGCCGAAACTTTAAAAAATTAATAGTTGTTCCATAAACCACTTCATAACTAAGTTTACGCTTGGTTTTTTTAATCCTGTTTTATAATTCTTCAATTTTTGTGCCTTTTTCAAAGTTAAAATAAGGTAAAGCACTCATAATAAATATAATACTAAAAGTTTACAAAAGCGCAATAATTTTTTAGAATAACTATTGTAATGATAAGATTCTTTTAGCGACTGAAACATCGAGAGCAATCTGATTTGCTAAGCTTATTTAGAGGGAATAAGTTTTGTGGTAATAAAAAGAATCGCAATGTCAAATTTAGCGTATTCAGTTTGTTCTATAAGATATTTTTATCTTAGTAAAAATAGTTTAGTTGGTTAATTTAAAAAGTGAACGTTTCTAAGACGTTCACTTTTTTGTTATGAAAAAATGAGACCTATTAAATAGCTTACAAAAAAATTAAATGAGTTAATGTAAAATTCCTACAGCAAGGATTAATTGTGAATTTCCTTATTTTTCAATTGTTCTAAAGGTTTTTGTAAAATTAAATACCTGATTATCAATTGTTTAAAAAACAATAAATTATATCTATGTGTAGGAATTGACCTACTCGTTGTTAAAAACTTAGTAGCATTGTTTATAAAAATGGCTTTCATTATCGAGCACATTTTTGAATCTTTGTTAAACCGAAATGAAAACTAATTCATTCCAAAACCCAAAGAAGAGCATGTCGCAAGCAATCGAGCCCATTTTACAAGAAAACAAAGACAGATTCGTTATCTTTCCAATTCAACATCATGACCTATGGGAATGGTATAAAAAATCTGAAGCCAGTTTTTGGACAGCAGAAGAAATCGATCTCCATCAAGACCTTACAGATTGGTCCTCTAAGCTAAATGATGACGAACGTTATTTTATAAAACACATTTTAGCATTTTTTGCGGCAAGCGATGGTATTGTAAACGAAAATTTAGCAGAAAACTTTGTAAACGAAGTGCAATATAGTGAGGCGAAATTCTTTTATGGTTTCCAAATTATGATGGAAAACATTCACAGTGAAACCTACTCCCTATTAATAGATACCTATGTAAAAGATGAAAAAGAAAAGCATGGGTTATTTAATGCTATTGAAACCTTTCCTGCAATTAAGAAAAAGGCAGAATGGGCATTAAAATGGATAGAGTCTCCAAGTTTTGCCGAACGGTTAATTGCTTTTGCTGCTGTTGAAGGAATTTTCTTTTCTGGTGCCTTTTGCTCTATCTTCTGGTTGAAAAAACGAGGTTTAATGCCAGGTTTAACTTTTTCTAATGAATTAATTTCTAGAGATGAAGGAGTACATTGCGATTTTGCTGTACACTTACATGAAAAACATTTAGTAAATAAAGTGCCTAAAACACGTATAAGAGAAATTCTTATCGATGCGTTAAATATAGAAAGGGAGTTTATTACAGAATCTCTTCCTGCGAGTTTAATAGGTATGAATGCGACGCTAATGGCACAATATTTAGAATTTGTAACCGATAGATTGTTAGGTGAACTAGGTTGTGAAAAAGAATTTAATACCGCCAATCCTTTTGATTTTATGGACATGATTTCACTACAAGGAAAAACAAATTTTTTCGAAAAACGAGTGTCCGAATATCAAAAGGCAGGTGTTCTAAACAAAGAAAATGAAGAAGATAAATTTAGTTTTGATGCCGATTTTTAGCTAATATATCTTAGTGAATATCCTTATCCCTCATAAGGAAAGATAATAACAAAAAAGTATAGTATAAAGTAATAAATGCTTTTATGGCTTGATTTAAATATCAAGACAGGAACGGTTTTTGCTTGTAAATAAATTGATTAACCAAGGCGTTTAGTTGTATTTAATTGATTTTCAATTAAAAAAGCACTAAATTAACTAACCTATATTTTCTCTGGAATGCGTAAGACAGAGAAAATAACTAAAACAAAATGTAAAGTATGTTTGTATTAAAAAGAGACGGGCGTAAAGAGCCTATGATGTTCGATAAAATCACGGCGAGAGTACGAAAATTATGTTATGGGTTAAACGAACTTGTAGATCCCGTTAAAGTAGCGGTAAGGGTTATAGAAGGATTATACGATGGTGTAACGACAAGTGAGCTAGACAACCTAGCAGCGGAAATTGCTGCAACAATGACTACTGCTCATCCAGATTATGCACGCTTAGCCGCACGTATTTCAGTCTCTAATTTACATAAAAACACAAAGAAAACTTTTAGCGAAGTTATGGACGATTTACATAAATATGTAAATCCAAGAACAGGAAAATATGCGCCATTACTTTCAGATGAGGTGTATAAAGTAATTATGGATAATAAAGAAAAATTAGATTCTACAATTATCTATAATCGCGATTTTGGTTACGATTATTTTGGGTTTAAAACCCTAGAACGCTCTTATCTTTTAAAATTAAATGGTAAAATAGCAGAACGCCCTCAACACATGTTAATGCGGGTTTCAATAGGTATTCATTTAAACGATTTAGATGCCGCTATTGAGACGTATGAATTAATGTCTAAAAAATACTTTACACACGCTACACCAACATTATTTAATGCTGGAACTCCAAAACCACAAATGTCTTCTTGTTTCTTATTAACAATGAAAGACGATAGTATAGATGGTATTTATGATACCTTAAAGCAAACTGCAAAAATTTCACAATCTGCAGGAGGAATAGGACTGTCTATACATAATATTCGTGCTACGGGTAGTTATATCTCGGGAACCAACGGCACAAGTAATGGCATTGTGCCCATGCTTAAAGTATTTAATGATACGGCACGATATGTAGACCAAGGCGGGGGAAAACGAAAAGGCAGTTTTGCAATGTACATAGAACCTTGGCATGCCGATATTTTCGACTTTTTAGATTTAAAGAAAAATCATGGAAAAGAAGAAATGCGTGCTAGAGACTTATTTTATGCCATGTGGATGCCAGATTTATTCATGCAACGTGTTCAAGAAGATGGCATGTGGACTTTAATGTGCCCTAATGAGTGTCCGGGATTATGCGATGTGCATAGTGAAGAATTTAACACTCTTTATACTGGCTATGAGGCCTCAGGAAAAGGACGTAAAACAATTAAAGCAAGGGAGTTGTGGGAGAAAATATTAGAGTCTCAAATAGAAACAGGCACACCATATATGTTGTACAAAGATGCAGCAAATCGTAAGTCGAACCAGAAAAACTTAGGCACGATTCGCTCATCAAACTTATGTACAGAAATTTTAGAATATACCTCTCCAGATGAGATTGCGGTATGTAATTTGGCGTCTATTGCCTTACCAATGTTTGTTAAGAATGGCGCGTTTGATCACAAAGAATTATTTAGAATCACCAAAAGGGTCACCAAAAACTTAAATAAAGTAATAGACCGCAATTATTATCCGGTAAAAGAAGCTGAAAATTCTAATTTCCGTCACAGACCCATAGGTTTAGGGGTACAAGGCCTAGCAGATACGTTTATTAAACTGCGACTGCCATTTACTAGCGATGCCGCTAAAAAATTAAATCACGATATCTTTGAAACACTATATTTTGCTGCAGTAACCGCCTCTATGGAAGAAGCAAAAATAGAAGGTCCTTACCAAACTTATGAAGGCTCTCCAATAAGTAAAGGAGAATTCCAGTTTAATCTATGGGGCGTAAAAGATGAAGCATTAAGTGGTCTTTGGGATTGGGGAAAATTACGTAAACAAGTTTTAGCAAATGGGGTTCGTAATTCACTTTTAGTCGCACCTATGCCTACAGCATCGACGTCTCAAATTTTGGGGAATAATGAATGTTTTGAACCCTATACTTCTAATATATACACGCGCCGTGTACTATCTGGCGAGTTTATTGTTGTAAATAAGCATTTATTAGAAGACTTAGTTGCTTTAGGACTTTGGAATGAAAACATGAAGCAAGAACTAATGCGTGCAAATGGTTCTATACAACATATAGAAACTATTCCTCAAGACATTAGAGACCTATACAAAACTGTTTGGGAGCTTAGCATGAAAGATATTATTGATATGAGTCGTCAGCGTGGATACTTCATTGATCAGAGTCAATCACTAAACTTATTCATGGAAAACGCAAACTACTCCAAACTTACTTCTATGCACTTTTACGCTTGGAAAAGCGGCTTAAAGACGGGAATGTATTACTTACGTACAAAAGCAGCAGTAGACGCTATTAAATTTACGTTAGATAATACCAAAAAGAAAGAAGTTCCTGTAAGTGTTGCCGCTGAAGCTGAAGTAGAGGCTGCTACACCAGCAAAAGAAAAAGTAGCTTCTATAAAGGTA
>CALDCO010000352.1 GCA_937937185.1 uncultured Flavobacteriaceae bacterium | reverse complement strand
TATTCTATAACTCTCCTTTTTTATTAAATAATCATGGACTATAAAATAACTATCGTTTTTTAACTTTTTAAATCAAAATTTAAATGCTTACGATCATTAAGTGTCTCAAGATTAAAACATTAATAAATTGATTAATAGGATATACGTATGTCATGTAAAATTAGATGTTTTTAAATTGAATTAATTTAAAAATCTATTTATTGAAAGCGCCTTGGCATTAGGGTTTAAAATATGAGAACTAATTATTTATGCCATTATTAACTGGTTTTAATACTAAGACAGAATTTTTTTACACAAAAAAAACAGATTGAATACACCAATAAAATAGACATAAATAATTGACAGTCATTAAATTAGATGGTTATTTTTTATTTTGAACTTAATAGGGAAAAAATAAATTAGAAATAAACACTTTTAGGAAACTTATAAATTCGAATCATAAAGTTTATAACTCAAAAATGAAACTGAACAAGTATAGTAAAACTGTTACCCAAGATCCAACGCAACCAGGAGCACAAGCCATGTTGCATGCCATTGGTTTAACAAATGAAGATTTTTATAAGCCAATTGTAGGTATTGCCAGTACAGGTTATGAAGGCAATCCATGTAATATGCATTTAAATGATCTGGCCAAATTAACTAAAAAAGGGACAAAGAATGAGGATGTGGTTGGCCTAATCTTTAATACGATAGGGGTTAGCGATGGTATTTCTATGGGCACCCCAGGAATGCGATATTCGTTGCCTTCTAGGGATATCATTGCAGATTCAATGGAAACTGTAGTTCAGGCAATGAGTTATGATGGTTTAATTACCGTTGTAGGCTGTGATAAAAATATGCCAGGGGCATTAATGGCGATGATTCGATTAAACCGCCCTAGTATACTGGTATATGGAGGAACAATAGCTTCTGGAAATCATAATGGTAAAAAATTAGATTTAGTTTCTGCTTTTGAAGCATGGGGAAGTAAAGTAAGCGGCACTATGGCTGAGACAGAATATAAAAGTATTGTCCAAAAAGCATGCCCGGGTGCTGGCGCTTGTGGCGGGATGTATACTGCAAACACTATGGCTTCAGCAATTGAAGCATTAGGAATGTCATTGCCTTTTAACTCTTCGAATCCTGCTTTAAGTCAAGAAAAAAAAGAAGAAGCAGTTAAAGCAGGTGAAGCCATTAAATTATTACTCGAAAAAGATATAAAACCTTCAGATATTATTACACGCAAGTCTCTAGAAAATGCCATTCGATTAGTAACGATTTTGGGAGGCTCTACCAATGCCGTATTACACTTTTTAGCAATAGCAAGAGCGGCTGGTATTAAGTTTACACTCGAAGATTTTCAAAAAATTAGTGATGAGACGCCTTTTTTAGCAGATTTAAAACCTAGCGGAAAATACCTCATGGAAGATATTCACAAAATAGGAGGTATCCCTGCAGTATTAAAATATTTATTAAAAAAAGGATTAATTCATGGCGATTGTTTAACCGTAACTGGAAAAACGATAGCAGAGAATTTATTAGATGTTGCCAATTTAACAGCGGGACAAAAAATAATAAAACCAATAGAGCACCCTATCAAAATTTCTGGGCACTTAAGAATGTTATATGGCAATTTAGCAGAAGGAGGAAGTGTTGCAAAAATTACAGGAAAAGAAGGATTAAATTTTAGAGGGAAAGCCAAAGTGTTTAATAGCGAGTATGATGCCAATCGTGGTATTCAAAACGGGAACGTAAAAAAAGGCGATGTTGTCGTAATTCGTTATGAAGGCCCAAAGGGCGGACCAGGAATGCCAGAAATGTTAAAACCAACAGCAGCAATAATGGGTGCTGGCTTAGGTAAAGAAGTCGCTTTAATAACCGATGGACGTTTTTCTGGCGGCACCCATGGTTTTGTTGTGGGGCATATCACCCCAGAAGCGCAAGAAGGCGGAACGATAGCACTAGTAAAAAACGGTGATACTATTACTATAGATGCGGAAACAAACAGCATCGAATTAGAAGTTTCACATGAAGCATTACAACAAAGGCGAATGCAGTGGGAGGCTCCAGATTTAAAGTTTAAAAGAGGCGTGCTATATAAATACGCAAAAACAGTATCTCCAGCTTCTAAAGGTTGTGTAACTGATGAATTTTAAATAAGAAGTGGTTTAAATGATGAATGTAAAGACATTAAAAATAGTTGATAATAAAATGAAATCTAAACTACGTATTTCGGGGAGTGAGGCAGTAGTTCGTTGTTTAATTGCAGAAGGGGTAAATACCATTTATGGATATCCTGGAGGCGCAATTATGCCCGTTTATGATGAGTTATTTAAATTTCAAAATGAAATTCAGCATGTATTAACTCGTCATGAACAAGGAGCAACACATGCCGCACAGGGTTATGCAAGAGCTTCAGGAAAAGTGGGAGTTGCTATCGCAACTTCTGGTCCAGGTGCAACAAATTTAATAACAGGAATTGCAGATGCGCAAATAGATTCTACCCCTATGATTTGTATTACGGGGCAAGTAGGGTCTCATTTATTGGGGACAGATGCCTTTCAAGAAACAGATATTATTGGAATCTCGACTCCTGTTACTAAATGGAACCATCAAATTACTAAAGCTTCAGAGATACCTGAGGTTATGGCGAAGGCCTTTTATATTGCAAGAACAGGACGACCGGGGCCTATCGTTATCGATATTACAAAAGATGCGCAGTTTGAAATGTTTGATTTTTCTTACGAAAAATGTACTGGAATTCGTAGCTATATTCCTGTTCCCGAAACAAAGCCTAACACCTTAAAAACGGCTGCAAAATTAATTAACGCGGCAAAAAAACCATTAATTATATGGGGGCAAGGCGTGATTTTAAGTGAAGCAGAAAGTGAACTAAAAGCGGTTATTGAAAAAACAGGAATCCCTTCGGCCTGGACCATTATGGGCGCTTCTGCCATTGCTACCAGTCATCCTTTAAATATGGGAATGGTTGGGATGCATGGTAATTATGCGCCAAATGTACTCACTAATGAGTGTGATGTGCTCATAGCCATTGGTATGCGTTTCGACGATCGGGTTACGGGGAAATTAGAGACCTATGCAAAACAAGCGAAAGTCATTCATTTTGAAATAGACCCAGCAGAAGTTGATAAAAATGTGAAGACAGAGGTTGCCATTTTAGGAGATGCCAAAAACTCATTGCAAGCCCTATTACCGTTATTGAATAAAAATGAACATGGTAAATGGCTTAAAAAATTTAAAGACCTATACACAATAGAGTACGAAAAGGTCATCAATAATGACTTATTTCCCACAAAAGAAGGCATTACAATGGGGGAGGTCATAAAAGAAATTAATAAACAAAGTAAAGGGCAGGCTGCTATTGTAAGCGATGTAGGGCAACACCAAATGATTGCCTGTCGCTATGCAGAGTTTAATGTCACTAAAAGTAATATTACATCGGGTGGTTTAGGAACAATGGGTTTTGCTTTACCTGCCGCAATTGGAGCTAAAATGGCTGTGCCAGAAAGAGAAGTCGTTGCCATTATTGGTGATGGTGGTTACCAAATGACCATACAAGAACTCGGCACTATTTTTCAAACTAAAGTGCCAGTTAAGATCGTGGTTTTAAATAATGATTTTTTAGGAATGGTTCGCCAATGGCAACAATTATTTTTTGATAAGCGTTATGCCTCAACCGAAATTGAAAATCCTGATTTTATAGCCATCGCCAAAGGCTATTCAATTAATGCCAGAAAAGTAACAAAACGGAAAGATATTGCTTCGGCTGTTGAAGAAATGATGACTTCTAAAGCGGCTTATTTTTTAGAGGTTTCTGTAGAAAAAGAAGACAATGTTTTTCCTATGATACCTACTGGCGCAAGTGTATCAGAGATTAGGTTAAGTTAATTGCTTTTAAACCACTTCATAATATGAATGTAGAGATTAAAGAAAAACAATCGTATACCATATCGGTATATACAGAAAATAATATAGGACTGCTAAATCGCATTTCAGCTATTTTTCAGAGAAGGCATATAAACATAGAAAGCTTAAACACATCGGTTTCAGAAATTGATGGTGTTTCTAGGTTTACCATCGTTGTTTTTATACCTGAAGAACAAATGAAAAAAATAATTGGTCAAATAGAAAAGCAAGTCGAGGTTATTAAAGCCTATTATCATACCGATGAAGAAACGATTTATCAAGAATCTTGTTTGTTTAAAATTAAGTCTGATTTATTATTTGAAGACCGACAAATACAGAATATCATAAAAGATAGTAACGCGCGAATTATAACAGTTAACAGAGATTTTTTTGTGCTTGAAAAATCGGGAAGAAGAAACGAAATAGAATTACTTTATAGAGAATTAAGTGCTTTTGGAATTCTGCAATTTACTCGATCTGGGAGAATTGCAGTCACTAAAGAGCGCATGGAAATATCTAAAATGCTAGCAGCATTTAATTATTAAAAAAAAAAGAAAATGGCAAATTATTTTAACACGTTATCATTACGTGAACAATTAGATCAATTAGGAAGATGTCGCTTTATGGATTCATCAGAATTCGAAGATGGAGTAAGGGTCTTAAAAGGAAAAAAAATAGTAATTATTGGTTGTGGGGCTCAAGGTTTAAACCAAGGGCTAAATATGAAAGATTCGGGATTAGATATTTCTTATGCCTTACGTGAAAAAGCAATTGAAGAAAAACGAACATCTTATATTAACGCCATAGAGAATGGGTTTAAGGTTGGCGATTATGAAGCACTAATCCCTACTGCCGATTTGGTGTTAAATTTAACACCAGATAAACAGCACACCAATGTTGTAAAAGCAGTAATGCCTTTAATGAAGAAAGGCGCCACTTTAAGCTACTCTCATGGGTTTAATATTGTTGAAGAAGGCGTACAAATTAGAAAAGACATTACTGTAATAATGGTCGCGCCAAAATGCCCTGGTACAGAGGTTCGCGAAGAGTACAAAAGAGGTTTTGGTGTGCCAACGCTTATTGCTGTTCATCCAGAAAACGATCCTGAAAACAAAGGATTGGCTCAAGCTAAAGCCTATGCTGTAGCAACAGGAGGTCATAAAGCAGGGGTTCTAGAATCTTCCTTTGTAGCCGAAGTGAAGAGTGATTTAATGGGAGAGCAAACTATTTTATGTGGCGTTTTACAAACGGGATCTATTTTATGTTTTAATAAAATGCTTGCCAATGGCATTGAAGCTGGGTATGCCGCAAAATTAATACAGTTAGGTTGGGAAACCATCACTGAGGCCTTAAAACATGGCGGAATTACGAACATGATGGACCGCTTATCGAACCCAGCAAAAATTAAAGCTTTTGAATTGGCAGAAGACCTTAAAGGCATTATGAAACCGCTTTTTCAAAAACATATGGACGATATCATTTCTGGAAATTTCTCTAAAACCATGATGGCAGACTGGGAAAACGATGATAAAGACCTTTTAAATTGGAGAGCAGCCACTGAGAAAACCGCTTTTGAGAAAACCGCATTAACGTCAGCTCATATTGCAGAACAAGATTATTTTGATCATGGTGTTCTCTTAGTGGCTTTTGTAAAATCCGGTGTAGAATTGGCGTTCGAAACGATGGTGAGTGCAGGAATAATTGAAGCGTCTGCTTATTATGAGTCCTTACACGAATTGCCTTTAATAGCAAATACCATCGCCAGAAAGAAACTATTTGAAATGAATAGAGTCATATCGGACACCGCAGAATATGGCTGCTATTTATTTGATCATGCCTGCAAACCGTTATTGGTTGATTTTATGGACACAGTAGATGCGAATGTTATTGGCAAACGTTTTTCTAACACAAACGCTGTAGATAATGTAGAATTAATTGCCATAAATCAGGCCATAAGAAACCACCCCATTGAAGCAATAGGAAAAGAATTGCGTAGTGCAATGACGGCTATGAAAATAATAAAAACAGAGGTTAAAACTAAACAGTCCGTTTTAATTTAGAGATACAGAAGTGTGCTTTTATAATGTAAGATTGATTTTTTTTATGAGTGTCCAGCAGTAGTAATAATAGCGCATTTTTCGTTATTCTGAATTTATTTCAGCATGGTCTCGTAAACCATTTTTAAAGTCAAGCTATTATCTAATAATTTATGAATGCTTGAATTAGAAAGGACTATTTCTAGATGAAGATGTTTAGGTTAACACTTATAATTCTTAGGCGCAAAGGACAGTCAAAATTTTATAGCGAAACAATAAAACGAGTTAAGATAGCTCTATAACTATTAGGGTGAACTAAGCAGAAATAAAATGAAAGTTGAAGTGACTTATTTTCCAACACTAGATGCCGTTGAATTAGCTGCGGAAAGACTACATGGTATTGCGACTGTAACACCGTTAATACACAATGTACAGTATTCAAAGCAATTTGGGAGTACGATCTCATTTAAACGAGAAGATTTGCAGGTAGTGCGTTCCTACAAAATAAGAGGCGCCTATAATAAAATGGCAGCGCTTACCCCATCAGAAGTAATGAATGGCATAGTGTGTGCCAGTGCTGGAAATCATGCGCAAGGTGTTGCTTTGTCATGCAAACTGTTAAAAATTAAGGGAACGATTTATATGCCAGTACCTACACCTAAGCAAAAACTAGATCAGGTTAAAATGTTTGGCGAGGCGTATATTAACATTGTTTTAGAAGGCGACACCTTCGACGATTCTTATGATGCTGCAATTTTAGAAAGCGAACGTTTAAATAAAACATTTATACATCCATTTAATGATAGAAAAGTCATAGAAGGACAAGCCACAGTAGGGCTAGAAATATTAAAGCAATCGAAAACACCAATAGATTATGTTTTTGTTCCAGTGGGCGGCGGCGGTTTATCTTCAGGTTTGTCTTCAGTTTTTAAATTAATATCACCACAAACTAAGATCATTGGTGTGGAGCCAGAAGGCGCACCATCGATGTCTAATGCGATAAAGCATAATAAAAACATCGCTTTAAAGCATATAGAAAAATTTGTAGACGGCGCAGCAGTAAAACGCGTAGGGGATTTAAATTTTGAAATTTGTAAGGAACATTTAGATGAAATGATTACCGTTCCCGAAGGTAAAATATGCCAGACTATTTTAGAATTATATAATAAAGAAGCCATTGTTGTTGAACCAGCTGGAGCGTTGAGCATAGCAGCTTTAGAAAGTCATGCCCATGAGATAAAAGGAAAAAATGTAGTTTGCGTTGTGAGCGGTAGTAATAATGACATTACAAGAACAGCCGAAATAAAAGAACGCGCACTGTTACATGCCAACTTAAAACATTATTTTATTATAAAATTTCCGCAGCGGGCTGGCGCTTTAAGAGAATTTGTGGTCGATATTTTAGGGCCTACAGACGATATCACGCATTTTGAGTACACCAAGAAAACGAATCGTGAAAATGGCGCTGCCGTAGTGGGAGTAGAACTAAAATCTTCAACCGATTTAGAGCCCTTAATTACCAAAATGAAACTTCATAGTTTTTATGGCGATTATTTAAATAATAAACCAGACTTGTTTCAGTTTTTGGTGTAGCACGTTCAATTAAATTTTAAGATTTAAAAAGAAGAAAACGATAATTTTATCGATAATTATTAGTTTTTTTAAAATAGTATTAAATAATATTGTATCCTTGTACCACATATGAATACACAAAAAAATAAAAATTACGTTACAATTCCCAGTGGGTCGTTCTACCGCCGCCGCCGCTAAATTTTTAATTTAGCCGTAACTCTAATTATTTTATATATTTTTATTTTTTCACCTTGTACAATTTAGCTTTAATATTATTTTTTCAGAATGTAGTTGTTTTTAGAAACAACAAACCCTTTGTACGCCCTATTTTCTCACGCCGCCCTTCGGGGTGTGATTCTATTTAATAGAGCTTAGGTGAGTCCGGTTCTTCTTTCCAAAAAATTAAAATTCATAACAACAATTTAAAATCAATGTAATGAAACATCTATAATTATTAAGATGTTCCATGTGACAGAAAAACAATTAATTGTAAACACATGAAAATCATTATTGCAGATAAATCGCATAGTATATATGCTCATACAATTAGCGAGACAATTACAAGTGCTGCGCAAATTAGAGGAACGGGGATTGCGAAACGAACCCCAGAATATCTTATTTCAAAAATGGAAAAAGGGAATGCTGTAATTGCATTGGATAAAGATGTTTTTGCAGGATTTTGTTATATAGAATCCTGGGAGCACGGTAAGTTCGTAGCAAATTCAGGTCTTATTGTACATCCTAATTATAGGGGGCAG
>CALDCO010000351.1 GCA_937937185.1 uncultured Flavobacteriaceae bacterium | reverse complement strand
AGAGACAAAACCATGGATCGCCATTCGTTAATTGGTTTTTGTTGCGTTGTAGGCGGTGGTATTGCTAATATTTATGACCGCATTCTTTATGGTGAAGTCACCGATTTTCTTCACATTGATTTGGGAGGGCCTTTAAAAACTGGAATTTTTAATATTGCCGATGTGTCTGTAATGACAGGAATGGGTTTTTTACTACTCGCGAATTTTAAAAATAAAAAGATTGAAAAAACGAAACAGATAGAAACTGAAAACATCGAAGAAGAGTTGTCTTAATTAAGGGGTTGGAGACTTCTCGATACAAATTTACGCCGCTGCGCTTTGTAAATTCACTCGAAGTGACCCCACCTGTATCAAAAATAAAAATCTATCGTCAGTTCGAGTGCTTCGGCCTTAGGAGAAGTCTATGGAGAACGGTTTGAAGCATCATCATTACTTCTGGATACAAATTTACACCGCTACGCTTTGCAAATTCACTCGAAGTGATCCCAGCTGTTTTAGAATTATCAAAAATAAAAAATCATCGTCAGTTCGAGTACTTCGACCATAGGAGAAGTGTATCGAGAACGGTTTGAAGCATCATCATCACTTCTTGATACAAATTTACGCCGCTACCCTTTGTAAATTCACTTGTAGCGACGAACGGTTTTAAAGATTTATTGAAATGGAGAGGGTTTATACCTAAAACCTTTTTAGTTTTTATAAATAACGCCTTCTTTCATAACAAATACGACCTTTTCCATAGTACGGATATTTTTAGTAGGGTCCTCGTTTGTTGCCACAATATCAGCAATAAAACCTTCTTTAAGCTGTCCTAATTGCCCTTCCATATCTAATAACTTGGCATTGGTTATGGTCGCCGATTGTATTGAAAACATCTCGGACCAGCCAGTCTCGACCATGTAAGCAAATTCTTTTGCATTTTCGCCATGCGGAAACACTCCGGCATCTGTACCAAAAGCGATGTTTACTTTTTCTTTATATACCATAGCAAACGTTTCCCTTAGAGCGGCATCTATCTTTTGTATTTTAGGAATGATAATCTCTGGATAATATCCTGGGATTTTCGCCTGTTTCGCTACATATCGCCCAGCCGATAGTGTAGGCACTAAATAGGTATTGTATTGCTTCATTAATAAAGCCGTTTCTTTGTCCATTAAAGAACCGTGCTCTATGGTTTGCACGCCTGCTTTAATGGCACGCTGCATGCCTTCTTTTCCATGGGCGTGTGCTGCAACAGACATGCCATACTCTTTAGCTGTTTTTACCACTTCATTAACTTCTTCCTGAGTAAATTGAGGATTAACACCATTCTTACTCACACTCAAGACACCACCAGTAGCGGTTATTTTTATCACATCGGCACCATTTTTATAGCGCTGCCTTACGGCTTTTCTGGCATCGGCAGGACTATTAATAACGCCTTCTGCTGGACCAGGATCTCCCATAAGTATTTTTTTCCTACCGTTTGTAGGATCAGCATGCCCGCCTGTGGTTCCTATGGCTTTTTCAGCAGTAAAAACCCGAGGTCCTGGTACTTTTCCCTTTGCTATCGCTTTTTTTATGGCCACATTTACACCGCTACCTCCCAAATCTCGAACAGTAGTAAATCCCGCTAGCAAGGTACGCTTAGCAATATTAGCAGCAGTAAAAGCAACATCGGCTTCATTTTGAGTAAACGCCTCTAAATATTTCGAAGGGCTTGTTTCGCCTTCTATGTGCACATGCATGTCTATTAATCCTGGCATCACTGTCTTTGATTTTAAATCAATAACCATATCTGTATCGTTTTCAGCAGTTATAAATCCATTCTTAATCTCTTCAATCTTCGAACCCTTTACAATAATCGTTTTATTGGTGAGGACCTTTCCTTTATCTGTATCTATAATTTTACCACATTGTAAATACGTTTTTTGAGCATTTAATAAGCCTGCGAAAAGAAAAAATAGAAGACAAATAATTGGTTTCATTGTTGTCGTTTTTTAGAGTTGTTGTTGCCATTTCCATGCAGAGCGCATCGCGTCGTCTAAAGTAGACTCGGCCTTCCATCCTAATTCATTATTCGCTTTATGCGTATCGGCATATGCAGAGGTAATGTCGCCTTCACGTCTGGCAGTAATTTTATAATTTAATTTACTATTTGAAACCTGCTCAAAGGCCTGTATGACCTCTAATACAGAGCTGCCTTTACCAGTTCCAATATTAAACACTTCGTTATTGCTTTTATTTTTACCTTCAATTAATCGCTGTAAAGCAACGACGTGCGCTTTTGCTAAATCGACGACATGAATATAATCGCGAATACAAGTGCCATCTGCGGTAGGATAATCATCACCAAAGACCGATAATTGCTCGCGTATCCCTGCACCTGTTTGGGTAATAAATGGTACTAAATTTTGAGGGACGCCAATGGGCAACTCTCCTATTTTAGCCGTTTCATGTGCCCCTATAGGATTAAAATAACGAAGCGCAATGGCATTCATTTCAGGGTTTACTTTACAAACATCGGCAATAATGTCTTCGCCTATTTTTTTAGTATTTCCATAAGGCGATTCTGCTTTTTTTGTAGGTGCATCTTCAGAAATTGGCATTTTATCGGCTTGCCCATAAACGGTACAAGAAGAACTAAATATAAAATTAGGGCTTTTTAATTTCTGTAATTCTTGAAGCACATAAACCAATGTATTAATATTATTCTCATAATACAATAGTGGTTTTTCTACGCTCTCGCCAACAGCTTTACTGGCAGCAAAATGAATCACTCCAATAATGTCTTGATGGGCCAAGAAAAAGGCTTCTACTTTTTGCTTGTTTTTTAAATCGAGTTGTTCAAATTCAGGTTGCTTCCCAGTAATAGAAGTAATGCCATCTAAGACTTTTACAGACGAATTGGAAAGGTCATCGATAATAACAACACCATAACCTTTGTCTTGTAATTCCACAACCGTGTGAGACCCTATAAAACCTAAACCGCCTGTCACTAATATTTTACTCATTTATAAATTCTAAAAAATTATTTGTTATGTATTCTATTTGTTCGTCATCTAATTCGGTATGCATTGGTAAAGAAATAACTTCTTTAATAAGTTGATTGGTTACCTTAAAATTAGCGTCATTGTATTTTGAATTGGCATAGGCTTTTTGCTTGTGTAAAGGAATTGGATAATAGACGCCACAGGGAATGTCTTTACTATTTAGATACTTTACCAAAGCATCTCTATCAACACCTTTAACCTTTAACGTGTATTGATGAAAAACATGACAATCGCAGTGATCACAGATGTTGTTACAACCATTTGCCATTTTTGGTGTTTCTATTTTATCGTGATTGATAAATGCTTTATTGTATTTTCTTGCCGCATTACGGCGTGCCTTATTATAGGCATCTAAATGAGGCAATTTAGCATCTAAAACGGCGGCTTGAATAGAGTCTAATCTTGAATTTACGCCCACCACATCATGATGATAACGTTTGTACATGCCATGATTTACAATGCCTCTAATCGTATGCGCCAAATCATCATTATTAGTAAACACAGCGCCTCCATCGCCATAACAGCCTAAATTCTTAGAAGGAAAAAAAGAGGTAGAAGCGACATGCCCAATCGTTCCCGATTTTTGTTTTTTTCCATTACTGTAAGTGTATTCTGCACCAATACCTTGCGCATTATCTTCTATAACATACAAATTATGTGCTTCGGCAATTTCCATAATTACCTCCATATTAGCACATTGTCCGAATAAATGTACGGGAATAATCGCTTTCGTTTTTGGGGTAATGGCTTGTTTTACAGCTTCTATATCGATATTAAAAGTCTCTGAATCGACATCAACTAAAACAGGCGTTAAATTTAAAAGAGCAATCACTTCAACAGTGGCAGCGAATGTAAAATCGGCAGTGATCACTTCATCTCCTGGTTTTAAACCCAAGCCCATCATGGCGATTTGAAGTGCATCGGTACCATTAGCACAAGGAATAACATGTTTAACCCCTAAATAATTTTCTAAGTTTTTTTGAAATTCTTTTACCTGAGCGCCATTAATAAAAGCTGAAGAATCTATAACCTCTTGAATGGAACGATCTACTCTATTTTTTATTCCTTCATATTGACCTTTGAGATCAACCATTTGAATCTTGTTCACAAACTTAAGTTTTATATTATTTGCTTGTTAAACTCGCTTAAACTTTTTTAAATCTAAAAAAAAATGCCTTTTAATGACTTTGTTTTGTTTAGATTTTCTTCTTTCTATAACACAGTTGTAGTTTAAAAAAAACTCAACCAAACTCGCAATAACTAATCGATAGCTTCTCTTTAAAACGTTTAAACGTGTTTATTAAAATAGGTAACGAAATTACAAATTTAGTAAATGGTAAACAATGAATTGTTTATTTTAGCATAAATGTACTTTTAATTGAATTTTCTATATCGTTTTATTATTCATATCACTAGTTTTTTATTAAAAGGTATTGCTCCTTTTAATTCGAAAATACAACTAGGTTTAAAAGGCCGTTCTGAAACATTTTCTACATTACAAAATTCGATTCGGCTAAATGAAAAAACCTTGTGGTTTCATTGTGCTTCATTAGGTGAGTACGAACAGGGTCTTCCTGTTTTTAAGGAATTACGCAAAGATTACCCTAGCCATAAAATTATACTAAGCTTTTTTTCCCCTTCAGGTTATGAAATAAAAAAAAACAACGCCCTAGCGGATGTGGTGGTGTACCTTCCTTTAGATACAAAAAAGAATGCAAAGCGGTTTTTAGATCTTGTGCATCCTGAATTAACCGTTTTTGTAAAATATGAAATATGGCCTATTTTTTTAAAAGAATTAAAGCTAAG
>CALDCO010000350.1 GCA_937937185.1 uncultured Flavobacteriaceae bacterium | reverse complement strand
AAATATTGAAGCCGTATTTTTTCTTTTCGGAAGTTAGTATTCAAGTTTAGGGTTATGAGTTTGGAATTCGGAGTTCGGAGTTGAAAAGTGTTTCGGTTTGATTCACATAATGAAAACTTCGTCATGCTGAATTTATTTCAGCATCTCATCAGTTAGTATTCAAGTTTAGAGTTCGGAGTTTGGAGTTTGGAGTTGAAAAGTGTCTCGGTTTGATTGATGTAGGGAAATTCTCGTCATGCTGAATTTATTTCAGCATCGCATCTCTTAGTTTCAAGTGAAAGATCATAAATAATAATATTTTGAAACAACCCAGGACGGCTTCTAATCGCACTTAAATTTTAACGTTTCGAGCTAAAAAATCTCAAATGCCCCCTGGTTAATTGATCTTATTCTTACTTTTGCTTGCCAATAACAAAAGTAAAGCAGTCTTTAATGCGCATAAAATTTCTTCTTCTGTATTTGTTTTTAGTTCCATTTGCGATGTATGGCCAAAATAAAATGCGTGATTCTTTAGAGCAATTGTCTTTCGATGCTTTAAACAAAGCTTGGTATGAAAATGAAGATCATTTTGAAGTAGGCAACTTAATTGCTGATGTAATGATTGATAAGGCAAAACGAGAAAAACATGAAAATAATTTAGCAAAAGCGTATTATCGAAAAGCAGCTATTCATGCCTATACTGGAAGTGAAGAAGAGGGTAAAGTAGGACTTATTTATTGTGATAGTATTATAGAAATCACTAAAGACAAAGGGATTGAAGGCTTTCCTGAGGATGCATACCTTCTGAAGGGGTATATATATGATATTCAAGATTCCAGCATAAATTCATTAAATGACTATTTTCTAGCTTATCAATATGCGCTAAAAAATAACAACGTTATAGTCAAAAATCAAGCCCTAGAACTAATAGCAGATATTAAGATTGTTTTAGGAGATTTTAGAGAAGCAATTAGAATTTATAAAGAGCTTGAATTGTATTATGGTGATGCTAAATATATTAAAACGAATGGTAAGGAACGATTTATGCTTGCGCTTTATGGGTTGTCAAGTGCTTACTTAGAAGGAGGAATTCCTGACTCGGCTTTAATTTACAATAAGCTAGGTATAAAAGAAAGTCAAGATGTAAATTATTTAAAAGGGGATTATTATGTGTTTTTGCTCAGATCTTCTGAGGCCTTATATGATTTGAAAGAGTATAACAAAGCCTTGGATAGTTTAGATAAATTTGACAAAGGTTTAAAAAGTGAAACACAAAAATTGCCTGGGATCTATGATAAAACCCCACGATTTATGTATGGCTATTATTTAAAAGGGAAAATATACCAATCAAAAAAAATGATAGACAGTACCATTATATATTATAAAAAAGTCGATTCATTGTATCAAAAAAAACAAAAATTGTATTTGTATTTTGGGGAAGTCTATAAAACATTATTTAATTACTATTCTAAGCATGGAAGCCCAGCAGAGCGCTTAGAGAGTGTTAAAAAACTAATACATGTCGACAGTTTGTTAAATGATGAGTACAAGAGTTATGGTAAACAACTTATGGAAGGTTATGAACGGCCCAAGCTAGAATTTGAAAAACAACAGCTTATAAAAACCATAGCGCAACATAAAAAAAGAACTCAATTTTACTCAATGGCTTTTATTATAGGCTTAGTCCTATTTGCTGGAGTGGCTTTGTTTTTCTATAGAAGGCAGCAGGTTTATAAATCGCGTTATAAAACTTTAATAAGCCAAACCCATCAAGTAACAACTAAGTCGCAAATAATACCACCTAGCGAAACCTTAGATGTCGCCCCAGAATTGGCGGAAGGCATTTTGTCTAAATTAGAACAGTTTGAAGCCCAGCAAGGGTTTTTAGATAACGATTTAAGTTTGCTAAGCCTTGCAAAGTTTTTAGAAACAAATGCTTCTTATTTATCGAAAATTTTGAAACATTATAAAGGCAATTCGTATACCAATTATATTAAGGCATTACGAATAAATTATGCAATTACCGAGCTAAAAACCAATAAAAAATTAAGAAGCTATACTATTAAAGCTATCGCAGAACTGGTAGGCTTTAATAACGCCGAATCGTTTTCAAAAGCATTCTATAAAAAGGCAGGTATTTATCCTTCGTTTTATATTAAACAATTAAATAAAACAAGTCCTAATAAAGTGATTTCGGTATAAGAAAGTTTTTACTATCACGATCATCGGCGCACTTTTTTAATGTCGAAACGCACTAACGCGGTTTTTATCTTTAACTTACTTTTAATGCATTCTAAAACAAAAGAGATTTACCAATTCTTCTATCAAAACTCAGCATTTTGAGGCGTTCTTGGGTAAGGGATCACATCGCGAATATTACTCATTCCCGTAGCAAACATAACTAAACGTTCAAAGCCAAGACCAAAGCCAGAATGCACAGCCGTACCATACTTTCTAAGGTCTAAATACCACCATAATTCTTCTTCAGGAATATCTAATGCAGCCATTTTTTCTTTTAGTACCTCTAAGCGTTCTTCTCTTTGAGATCCGCCAACAATTTCACCAATGCCA
>CALDCO010000349.1 GCA_937937185.1 uncultured Flavobacteriaceae bacterium | reverse complement strand
CGAAAAGGCTACAACGCATGAAAATGAAATAAGGGGAATGTCACAAGAGAATATGCTTGTTTATGCAAGACTTGTCGGTACGATTATGTTTCATGTCTTCATGTGTGTGGCTAGTGGAATGTTGTTGTAGCTGTATTTTGTTTGTTGTGTGCTTTGTTGTTTGATAGTGTTGCTTTGTTGTTTGTTGTTGTTTGTTTCTACTTGTTGTTGTTTTGGGTCTTGTTTTTGGTGCTGTTTTGTATTGTTTGTTGTGGTTTGTGAATGTTTTTCTTGTTTATTGTAGTTTGTTGTGTTTATTTTAGTTATAATGAGGTTTTGAATAGCCATTTCTTTGGTTGAATAGATAGGACTATGGCATCAATTAAGACAAAAAAGAGCTTTTTTTAGTGAATTAAAAGTTTAACCCACTTCATTTTATAAATTAGTGATTATGTAATATAATTATCTTAAATTTGAAACGTTTAAGGTTATAGTCGGTGTAACACAGATTGTTGTTGGTACATTATTAAAATAATTAACCATAAAATATTGCCACGTTGCGATGCTAAAAACAGAGAATTTTGAAAAAGACTAATCCATTACGAGCACCCTTAAAAAGTTGGGATTTGTTCTCTGTATCTTTGTGGCAACAAGCCATTTTTTTTGAGAAACAGACCGAAATTGAATTTCTAACTAAATATAAAGAAAAATACGGTTGGGTATTCGATGTTGACACTGTTTTAAACAATAACTCATACGACGCTTTGGTTTTAACGAATCTTAATCAAGAAATACAATGGGTAAGTAACGGGTTTAAAAAAATGACTGGTTATCCTGTAAGTTATGCTAAAGGTAAAAAACCGAAATTTCTTCAAGGCGAGAAAACTTCTCAGGAAGTTTTGAAAACCATTAAAGAGAATATAAAAAAAGGACTATCATTCGAAGAAACCATTATTAATTACAGAAAAAACAAAGAATTATATAATTGTAATATCACCATTTATCCTTTGCGTAATGAGAATAATAAAATCTGTCATTTACTAGCCTTAGAACGAGAGGTTTACTTATAAACTTCTTATAGCATTTTTTACTCATAACGTTAAATTCGTTAACTATTCACAGAAAAATTTATGCGCTAAGTAAATAATGACAAATGTCATGTATTTATTAAGAATGATGCACTCTAACGATTTTTGTTACACTACATCGAAATCTTAGTTTTAGGTTATATTTTACAAGTAATTTAACTGCCAGTATACTTAATATTACATAGTAATTAGAAAATTACTATAAACATAGACTAACTATATTATTCTCCCTAATGAATGATTATTATAAAGAAAGCTTTGACTTGGTCAATTCTTTCCACCCAATCTCGGAATCTATTTTCAAAGAAATTTATGAATTTAGTGAGCTTAAACGATTTAAGCCTAATAAAAAAATTATAGATTTAGGCGATACGCCTCAGAAAATTTATTTAATTGCAAATGGCATTTTACGATCTTATGTCATACTAGACAATGGGAAAGAAATTACGCAAACCATTTTTGTGTCTAAAATGTTTTTTACGTCCTTTAAAGCTCTGGTTAAAAAGGAGCCTTCAGAATCTGTTTACGAAACGGTTACTGAATGTGATATTTTTGAAATAGACCATAGCTTACTTTCTAAAGTTTACAAAAAGAATTTAGAAATGATGACCGCGTACAATAAATATTTAGAGTTTTTAATTTATAAAGAAAGCGATAGATATATTGATATTATTTCTTCTAATGCCAAAGAACGTTATTTAGCTTTAAGAAATAGAATACCAGAAATAGACAACATAATGGCGCAGTATCACATTGCTTCCTATTTAGGAATTAGCCCAGTTCAATTGAGTAGAATTAGGGCAAAGTTAAATTGATATTTTGTTAACATATGTTAATGTGTAAGCGATGTTATTTGTCTAAACTTGTACTTAATTAATAGAGAACAAAATACTCTCCTTTTTAATTAATAGCTAACTTAAGAAAACCAATAAATATTAAATATTTATTGGTTTTTCTTTATTTTAAAGCGCCAACCATATCTTTAGGATTCACCCATTTATCGTATTCATCTTCAGTAACATAGCCTAATTTAGTTGCTTCAGTTTTTAAAGTGGTACCATTTTTATGCGCCGTATTTGCTATTTCTGCAGCTTTATAATAACCAATTTTAGTGTTTAAGGCAGTAACTAGCATTAAGGAATTATTTAGCAATTCTTTAATCACTTCATGATTAGGTTCTATACCAGAAGCGCAGTTTTCTTCAAAACTGAAGCAAGCCTCTCCAATTAATTGCGCCGATTGTAAAATATTTGCAGCCATCATTGGTTTAAAAACATTTAATTCGTAATGACCTTGAGTTCCTCCTATGGTAACAGCAACATCATTACCCATAACTTGGGCACAAACCATAGTTAAAGCTTCACATTGAGTAGGATTTACTTTCCCGGGCATAATAGAACTTCCAGGTTCGTTTGCAGGAATTATAATCTCACCAATACCAGAGCGAGGACCAGAAGCCATCATTCTAATATCATTCGCAATTTTATTTAGAGAAACAGCAATTTGTTTGAGTGCGCCGTGCGATTCTACTATGGCATCATGAGCAGCTAAAGCTTCAAATTTATTAGGCGCCGTTATAAATGGTAATCCAGTAAATTCGGCGATAAATTCTGCCACTCGTTTCGAGTAGCCTTTAGGTGTATTTAAGCCTGTGCCTACCGCAGTTCCTCCTAAAGCGATTTCTCCAAGATGTTCTAAAGTATTATTTAAAGCTTTTAAACCATGGTCTAATTGCGAAACATAACCAGAAAATTCTTGCCCTAAAGTTAAAGGCGTGGCATCCATTAAGTGGGTGCGTCCAATTTTTACAACGGCCTTAAAAGCAATAGATTTATCGTATAATGTATTCCTTAATTTTGTAATGCCAGGAATTGTCGTTTCTACAATTTTCTTGTAGGCGGCAATATGCATTCCTGTTGGGAAAGTATCATTGGAAGATTGAGATTTATTAACATCATCATTAGGTTGAATGGTCTTTTCATCTTCGCCTATTATTTTACCAGCTAGTTGATGCGCCCTATTTGCAATCACTTCATTCACATTCATATTACTTTGAGTTCCAGAACCCGTTTGCCATATTACAAGTGGGAATTGCTCATCATGTTTTCCTTCTAAAATTTCATCACAGGCTTGAGCTATTAAATCACGTTTTTCAATAGCTAATACACCCAATTCACAATTAGTAAAAGCGGCAGCTTTCTTTAAATAGGCAAAACCGTGTACAACTTCAATAGGCATTGAAGCGGTAGGGCCAATTTTAAAGTTATTTCTAGAGCGCTCCGTTTGGGCACCCCAAAGCTTATCTTTAGGGACTTTAACTTCTCCCATTGTGTCTTTTTCTATTCTATATTTCATAAGTGTTGTCTGTTTTTAACAAGAGGTTAAATTTACAATATTTTGAGGTTATTTGTATTTTAGAACAATTATTTAACGAATCGTAGTGATTATGATAAATTCAGAAAAAGAAAGGGCATACTGGACATTGCGTTATAAAGAAAAGCGCACAGGTTGGGATATTGGTTATCCTTCAACTCCTTTAAAAGACTATATAGACCAATTAGAAAATAAATCTATAAAAATATTAATCCCTGGTGCTGGCAATGCCTATGAAGCCGAATATTTATTTAAAAAAGGATTTAAAAATGTGGATGTGTTAGACATATCTAAATCGCCTTTAAATGCACTGAAAGCACGCATACCCGAGTTTCCTGAAAGCCAACTCTTACACACTAATTTTTTTGAATTTTCTGGAGAATACGATCTTATTTTAGAACAAACTTTTTTTTGCTCCTTTGAACCTTTCGAGGTGAACCGAAATCATTATGCTAAAAAAATGTTTGAGCTATTAAGTATTAATGGGAGATTAGTAGGCTTATGGTTTGATTTTTCCTTAGATAAAAATGCAACAAACCGACCATTTGGAGGCACTAAAACAGATTATTTAAAACACTTTAACCCTTTTTTTAAAGCAAAAGTTTTTGACCGTTGTTATAATTCTATTTCTGAACGAAAAGACAAAGAGTTATTTGGAATTTTTATTAGAAAAGAAAAACCGCATTAATAAATTTGTTAATAATTTTTAATTTTGAGTTGTTTAAAAAAAGGCTTTACTTTATCTTTGCGCAAGCAACAAACAAAGCACACGATTTATGTTTGATTTTGATCAATATTTAGGATTTCTAGCATTTTTAACAATATTAACGATAGGCTTTTGGTTAATGATATTCTTATTAACCTTTGTAATACCTTACTGGATAGGCGGTTCGTTAATAGAAAGAGTTAAAGAAATTATGGAAGAGAAAAAAGCGAAACGCAACGTATAAGTTCTTATTTATACTGTTAGATAAATAAAAAGAAAGCTGTTAGGCTTTCTTTTTAGTTTTAAGACTTTTGCCAGATCAGCCTTCAAATTCAAAATCACCGCCATTTCCATTTGTTTTTCTATTCCCCTTCATTTTCCTTTGGTTAAACCGATAAGTAAACGATAGGTTAAAGCTTGATAGCTGCCTAAGCAAGGAAACCAGCTTATTAAATGATCTTTGGCATATCTATGAATCTTTTTGTGTTTGAATATTTTTTGGGGTGCATCGTAAAGAGATAAATGCTTATGATTTCTTGGTCTGTAAAAACAGGTTGATTATTGTTACTATTGCGTTGAAATTAAACAATTTAAACTTGTTTTTTATTATTTAATTCTCAACCCTTGATTCGCATTAGTCGCCTTAAAATAGGATTCTACTATTATTTTATTTATTTTTATTAAAACCTTTTATTAAAATGAACTCCAAATCAACCTTGTTAATATTTTTTGCATTACTACTTTTTTTATTCAATTGTTCTAAAAAAGATTCTAACTCGAGTCCACCTAATGATGATAATGTACCGTTACCTGTTTTAGAAATAAATCTAGTTTCTCCAATTTCGGTCTCAACTGTAACCCCTAGTAATTTAGTATCATTAAAATGGTCTGTTTCGGGTATATCTCAGACAGATGTCGTCAATTATAATGTATTTATAGGTTTAGAAGAAAACAATCTTCATCTCGTTGCAGAAAATTTTAGACTTACAGAATATAATTTCTCTAAATTACTAACTAACGAAAATATTTATTATTGGAAAGTAACAGCTTCCGATAATAATGATAGAACAGCAAAGAGTACTCTTGGGAGTTTTTCGACTCCAAAATTGATTGGTCAAATTACTGATAGTAGGGACGGCGAGGTTTATGATTGGATTCAAATCGGTAATCAAAAATGGTTAACCTCAAATTCGAGATTTAACAGTACTAACTCATTAGCACCAGAGAATGATGAAAGTAATGTAACTAACAATGGAAGATATTATAATTCTAATGAAGCTTTTGTTTTTGCCTGTCCAACGGGTTGGCATTTACCATCTAAAGAAGAATTTGATGAGTTAATAGATTACATGGAAGGTGAATTTGATATTAATGAGTATGCTAAACTGCTGAAGAGCCAAACTAATTGGACGAATAATTATAATGGAAATAATTTTAGCGGATTTAATGCGATGCCCTCCGGTTTTTGGAGCGCTCAATCTGGTTATGAGCCATTAGGAACTAAAAGTATTTTGTGGACTTCATCTATAAAAGCTAATCTTAACCGATATATATTTGGTACAACAGAAAATTTAGATGAGTTTTGGATAACAGATATTAATAGTGATGTTTTTGAAGAAAGACATTGTGTACGATGTTTAAAAAATTGATTATAAGTGGTTTAAGCTTTTTTTGAGGCTGTAGTTTTAAATGGCATTGATAAATTTTAGTTACTGGTATTTATTATAATGGAAACTTATGTTTATTATATTAGATAATCTACCGTAGTACCAATCACAACAGGGCTTTACGGTATAATAGTAAAATTAAACTAGAGCTTTTTTCGACCATTAAGACTAGTTTTAAGACTTTTAGCCACATCAACCTTCAAATTCAAAATCACCGCCACTTCCATTTGTTTTTCTGTTGCCCCTCTTTTTCTTTTGGTTAAATCGATAAGTAAACGATAAGTTAAAGCTGCGTTGTCGCCATTGAAATTCACTATTTGAATTAAAAGTAGGCGTCGTAGTCGTCTGTATTCTTTTTCTGCTATTAAAAAGGTCACTCACATTAATAGCTAAGGCCCCTTTTTCTTTAAACAAGTCTTTGCTAAATGCGAGATTTGTAGAAAAAACACCTTCACGTTTATTTTGTGCATTTGCACTGGGGCCTCTATATATAATTCGAGTTTGCCAATCTATTTTACCTGGTAAAGTATATTTGTTAATTATTCGAGCTTGCCAACTAGTGTTTGTATTACTTAGGTCTAATCCATTTGGCGTTATCCCACTAAGTTCATTTTGAAAGAAATTAAAGTTGGTATTAATATTCCATTTTTTAGATGCTCTATAGCTTAGAGTAAATTCAAGTCCTAAGCGACTTTGTGTCGCTAAATTAATAGGTGTTCGCTGTATTACGGGAACCTCTTGATTCGCAATAGTTACTGTAGTGCCAGTATCAAAATTAACGAAGCTAAACACCTCTGTCGCTCTGGAATAATAGGTAGAGGCATCGAAGGTTAATTTTCCAAAACGCCTTAAGTACCCTAAATTAAATTGTCCAGAGAAACTTGGGTTTAAATCTGGATTTCCTTGAAAAATATTAGTAACACTAGATCTAGAAGGGAAGGGGTTAACAAAAAAAGAGCGAGGGCGTCTTAGTCTTCTATTATAGGCTAAAGTAATCGTTTCGCTGTCGTTTAATTTATAATTTAAATTAACTGTTGGAAATAAACCTATAAAATTCTTTTTATTTAGATCTCTGGTGGTGACTTGATTTAAAGTTAAAGCTGTGTTTTCAAGACGCAAGCCAAGAAGGTAGGAAAATGCTCCTATTTTACTGCCATATTGTGAATAAACTGCAATGAGTTCTTCGCCATATTCAAAAAGATTGGTGAGGTCTGTGTTTACTACAAAAATGTTAGATATAGGATCTCGTATTTCTACCGTATAATCGGTTATTTGTGTATTGAAATTACCTCTAAACCCCATTTCGAATTGTGCTTTTTCGCCTATGGGTTGTACATAATCTGCTTGTACTAAAATGCGCTCTTGGTCTTCAAGTGTGGCTACATTTTCGCTATTTGTGCCATCGACTTTTATTTTAGAAATTTCACTTTCATTGCTATCTTCATATTGAAAATCGAAAGTGAGTTTGTGTCCGCTAGTTTTAAAATCTTTATTAAAGTTAATCGCATATTGAATGGTTTCTCCATTTTCATTTTCAGGATCAAAACGGGTCGTATTAGAAATTAAATTTTGATTACTATCTAATTGATTGATAGCATTCGTTGTATTGTTTTCATTATTTCTATTTCGATAAAGAATAGAGGTCGTTATTGAGGTAGAATTAGTTATATACCATTCGATGCCAAAATTAGTATTTGTTCCTCTTCTAAAGCGATCAAAATCGCTAGACTCCTCTAAAAAATTTCCGTCGCTTTTGTATTGAGTAAAAGCGGAAGAATTTCCAGGAACTTCCCTGTAGCTCACCCCAGAGGTATTAAAAAGATTAATATTTCCAGTTCTGTAGTTAATATTCCCAGAGACTCCGGCTGCCGGGTTATAACCAGCATTAGTAGTAATAGCCCCATTAAGACCTTGTAATTTGCTTCTACGCAAAATAATGTTTAGAATTCCTGCGGTACCTTCAGCATCATATCGCGCAGAGGGCGAGGTGATTACTTCTACTTTTTCAATAGATTCTGCGGGCAATTGCCGTAGGGCTTCAGTAGAATTTAATCCAACCAATCCTGAGGGTTTTCCATTTATTAAAATTCTTACATTATCATTTCCGCGAAGCGCAACATTTCCTTCAACATCTACAGAGACAGAAGGGACATTATCTAAAACATCACTAACGGTACCTCCTCTAACCGTTAAATCTTTACCAACATTATAAATTTTCTTATCTAACTTAATTTCTACAGTCGTTTTCTCTGCAATAATTTCGACTTCATCAAGCGCTTCCAAATCGGGTTCTAAAAATTGAGTGCCCAAATTTTCATTTTTTGTAATCTTTTTATTTGATATGTATGAAGTTTTAAATCCAATAAACTCAAAAGAAATAGTATATTCTCCTGTCTTAACGGGGATACTATATTTCCCTTTAGCGTCTGTAATGCCGCCAGTAACAACATTTTTGTTTATTGTACTAGTAAATACTACTGTCGCATATTCGAGCGGTGTTTGAGAACTACTATCTAGAATTTCTCCAGAAACAATAAGCTCTTTAGCAGCAATAACATTTTGAGAGTGAATAGGTGTTGAAAATAAACTGAAGGCCAAAAATAGAAAGCCGCTTATTAGTCTAGTCATAGTATTTGCAAAAACACAATAATGTTTTTGCAAAAATAGAGCAAGTAATTAGGGGTTTAGGTTAAAGACCTGTTAATAAACAACAATATGAAAGACTAGAAAGCTTATGCAATATCTAAAATCTTTTTTGGAGGTTTACCAATAATTGCTTTTCGACCATTAATAACGATAGGTCTTTCAATTAGTTTTGGATATTCTATCATGATATTAATGTATTCTTTGTCAGAAAATTCATGACCAGAATCTAATAAATGCTGAAAATTATCTTTCCAGATTCTATGCTCGGTTCTTATAAGTTCAAGCGGATTAATTTGAAGTAAATTAATTATTTTTCCAAGTTTTTCAACATCAAGCAGTTTTTCTTCATACTTAATGTGTTCTTGTTGATGTTTGCTGGTTTCTAAAATTTCTAAGGATTGTTTTGGCGATAAGGAACTCGGGTTGTGATAAATTACTATCATTTTTAAGGGATGGCTTTAGTTAGTTTAGTTTTCAATGTGTAACTGATTTATAATTTGAACTCTAAGGGAACCAGTTACAAGGTGTAATTTAGTGTTTATTTCTTGAAAACCAAATTTTTTTTAATAAGTTTTAAACAATTTGCTGAAAAAGCTAACACTCTGATTTATAGTATTTTTAATAGTATTTTTTACACTTATAAAATTTTTATTAACAGATCACAAAACAACAAATAATTGTAACTAATTGATTTTCAATATTTAATTTAGATAATGTCTAAAACGAGATCTGGGGGCCTACCTATTACCGCTTTATTTCCATTAATGATTATTGGCCGTTCAATAAGTTTAGGATATTTTACCATAACGGCTATTAATTCTTTATCGGTAAACTCTAAATTTTTAAAATTTTCTTTCCAAAGCGTTTCTTTTTTCCTTATTAGGTCTATTGGTTTAATTTTTAAAAGGCCAATAATGTCTTGTAGCTTTTCTTCTTCTAAATCACTATCAAGATATTTAACAACTTCATGTTCAACTTCAGAAGTTTCAAGAATTTTTAAACAGGCTCTAGATTTACTGCACCTTGGGTTATGGTATATCACTATCATTTTACACTACGAATTTTTTTAACCTAAATAATTGTTTTATCCAAATGAAGATTTGGTATCATTTTTTTGTCCCATCATCATAAGGTAAGCTTTTAGAAAAGGAGTAATATTACCATCTATTACATGGTCTACATTTCCTGTTTCATAACCAGTTCTAACATCTTTTACTAATTTATAAGGATGCATTACATAATTACGGATTTGACTTCCCCATTCTATTTTCATTTTTCCAGCCTCAATATCTTCTCTTTGGGCCAATTGTTTTTGTAATTCTATCTCGTAGAGTTGAGATTTTAGCATTTGAAGAGCTCTAGATCTATTATCATGCTGAGAACGTGTTTCAGAACATGAAATTTGTATCCCAGATGGCTTGTGTGTTAGTTGTACTTTGGTCTCTACCTTATTTACATTTTGTCCACCAGCGCCACTAGATCTAGCGGTAGTAATCTCTATATCTGCAGGATTTATATCTATTTCTATGGTGTCATCTACAAGCGGATAAACATAAACTGAAGCAAAACTAGTATGGCGCTTTGCATTACTATCGAAAGGAGAAATACGCACTAATCGGTGTACGCCATTTTCACCTTTTAACCACCCAAAAGCATAGTCGCCTTCAATTTCTATGGTTACTGTTTTTATTCCAGCAACATCACCTGGCTGATGGTTTAACTCTTTTACTTTAAAGCCGTTCTTTTCAGCATACATTAAATACATACGCATTAACATGTCTGCCCAATCACAACTTTCTGTTCCGCCTGCTCCGGCGGTGATTTGCAACACGGCACTTAATGCGTCTCCTTCATCAGATAACATGTTTTTAAACTCTAAATCTTCGACTAAAGAAATGGTATCGGTGTAGCGCTGTTGCAAATCTTCTTCAGTAGCCTCTTCTTCTTTAAAAAAATCATAAATAACTTCTAAATCATCAAAAAGCGTAGCAGCCATTTTATAGTCCTCTACCCACTTTTTTTTCACACGAAGCGATTTCATAATCACTTCAGCAGCTTTAGAATCGTTCCAGAAATTAGGATCAAAAGTCTGCTCTTCTTCATTTTGAATTTCTATTAATTTGGCATCTATGTCAAAGATATTGCCTTAACAATTGCAGGCGTTTTTGTAGGTCTTTAATTTGATCCTGATTTATCATTTATCCATTTTTATGTGAAGAACAAAAATAGAATTTATGCGATAGAAACTAAAACTATTTACAATTCTTTTTTAATGTAAATTACGTAGCTTTACCTACTAATTTTTATGGTGATGAATAAAACGTTAACACTAATTCTTTTTTTATCCGTTAGTCTAGCAATAGCTCAATCTAAAAAATATAAGGGCTATTTTAATTTTGAATACAAAAGTGATAAAGACAAGATTTTTTTAGAAGTAAAAAACCTTAATCAAGAATTTTTGTATGTAAATTCATTAGCTTCAGGAGTGGGGTCTAACGATATTGGTTTAGATAGAGGACAATTAGGGAAATCGCGTGTTGTGAAATTCATTAAAGCAGGAAATAAGCTATTATTAATTCAACCCAATAAAAATTATAGAGCCATTACTGAGAATGATTTAGAGAGGAAAAGTGTTGAACAAGCGTTTTCTAAATCGGTGTTATTTGGGTTTAAAATTGAATCTCAAAACAATGGGGTTTACACGATCGATTTAACCTCTTTTTTAATGGAAGATGCCCACGGTGTTTCAAACCGATTAAAGAAAGCCAAAGAAGGGAACTATAAAATAGACTTAACCAAAAGCGCTTTGTCCTTAGAGCGCACGAAAGCCTTTCCAGAAAATGTCGAATTTGAAGCCTTACTTACTTTTAAGGGTAATCCTACAGGGAAACACCTAAATCGTGTTACCCCTACCGCCTCATTAGTAAGTGTGATACAGCACCATTCGTTTATTAAATTACCCGATAGTAATTATAAAAAAAGAATCTTTGATACCAGAAGTGGAGCCATTTCAATATCCTATTTAGATTACGCAACACCAGTTCAAGATCCCATTAAAAAACGATATGTTATTCGTCATCGTTTAGAAAAGAAAAATCCAAACGCTAAAATAAGTGAGGCTAAAAAGCCCATTATTTATTACTTAGATCCTGGAACACCAGAGCCAGTGAGATCGGCGCTTTTAGAAGGTGCTCGCTGGTGGAACGACGCTTATGAGGGCATTGGTTTTAAAGATGCTTTTCAAGTAAAATTACTTCCAAAAGATGCCGACCCTATGGATTGTAGGTATAATGTGATCCAGTGGGTGCATCGCTCGACTAGAGGATGGAGCTATGGCGGAAGTGTAACAGATCCTAGAACAGGAGAAATTATTAAAGGGCACGTAAGTTTAGGTAGCCTAAGAATACGTCAGGATTTTTTAATCGCTCAAGCCCTATTGAACCGACCATTTGCAGCGCGTGATGATAACTACCAACCCATGTTAGAAATGGCACTAGCGCGAATTCGGCAGCTTAGTGCTCATGAAGTTGGTCACACTTTGGGTTTTGCACATAATTTCGCGGCAAGTACTAATAATCGCGCTTCAGTAATGGATTATCCGCACCCAAAACTCACCTTAAAAAATGATGAAATAGATATAAGTAATGCTTATGCAACGGGAATAGGTGACTGGGATAAAGTAACCGTTGCCTATTCGTATTCTGAGTTTAATAAAAATGATAATGAAAAAGAACTATTAAATCAATTATTAAATAACGCTAGGAAAACAAATTTACAGTTTATAACAGATGCCGATGCTAGGCCAGAAGGTGGGGCTCATGCTTTCGCACATTTATGGGATAATGGTAAAACCGCTTCAGAAGAATTAGAAAATATTTTAAAAATAAGAGAAAAAGCCATTTTTAATTTCTCTAAAGATAATATTAGAGCTAACGAACCTTATTCGGTTTTAGAAGATGTATTTGTACCATTGTATTTTTTACATCGATACCAAACTGAAGCCGTTTCCAAAATTATTGGTGGCTTAGATTATAATTATGCAGTTAAAGGAGATGGACAAACCATTCTTAAAAGTGTTAATAGTAAAACTCAAGAGGAGGCTTTAGCCATGTTGTTAAAAACAATTTCAGCTAAAGTAATCGCCATTCCTTCTAATAAATTAGAATTATTTCCTCCTAGAGCTTATGGTTATGGGAGAACTAGAGAATCCTTTAAGGGACAAACTAATGTTGCTTTTGATGCATTAAGTGTTGCTTCAACCGCAAGCGATATGACATTAAGGTTGTTGTTAAATGTACAGCGTGCAAATAGGTTAATACAACAAAAAAGTTTAAATAAAAATCAACTAAGTTTAAATGAAGTATTACAAAAACTGATTGAGGCTACTTTTAAGAAAAACCACAGTGAAACCTATCTAAACGAGGTGCAACAAGCCATAAATATAAACGTTCTTGGATACCTTATGAATTTAACCGTTGCACCAGACAGTTACTTTCAGGTTAAAGCTTATGCAAATGAGGCGATTAATACGATTTCAGAGTATTTATTAAAATCAAAACATAATAGAATTTATAATAAACAGTACCTGAAGTTTATTAGTGAATTTAAAAATAAACCAGAAAACTTTAAGTTAAAAGAATCGCCAAAAATACCAGATGGGTCGCCAATAGGTAGTGGCGGTTGTAATTACTTTTCTAATTAAATATGATCATAGATTTAAGAAGCGATACCGTTACAAAGCCCTCAAAAGGGATGTTAGAAGCCATGCTAAATGCTAAAGTGGGTGATGATGTATACAAGGAAGACGAAACTGTAAATCGATTAGAAAAACGATTGGCAGAATTATTTAATAAGCCTCAAGCGCTTTTTTTTCCCAGTGGCACCATGGCAAATCAAACCGCAATTAAGCTGCATACGAACCCTGGAGATCAAATAATATGCGATAAGTACGCGCATGTTTTTAATTATGAAGGTGGTGGTGCCTCTTTTAACAGTGGGGTATCCTGTAAATTACTAGATGGAGATAGAGGTATGTTTACAGCCAAACAAGTGCTAGAAGCCATAAACCCTCCAGATTTTTATCATAGCCCGCTAAGCGCATTAGTAGAAATTGAAAACACGACAAATAAAGGTGGAGGTGCTTGTTGGGATATTGATGAAATAAAAAAAATAGCTAAAGTTTGCAATGAAAATAATTTAGGATTTCATTTAGATGGCGCTCGTCTATGGAATGCCTTACTAGTAAAGAATGAGACACCTGAAGATTATGGGCAATTATTTAACACCATATCGGTTTGTTTAAGCAAAGGCTTAGGGTGCCCTGTTGGCTCTGTGCTTATTGGAGATGATGAGTTAATGCACAAAGCGATGCGAATTAGAAAACTATTAGGTGGCGGTATGCGCCAAGTAGGTTACTTAGCGGCGGCAGGATTATATGCTTTAGATCATAATATGAATAAACTGGAGGCAGATCATGAAAAAGCAAAAGAATTAGAATCTTTACTAACAGAACTTCCGTACGTCAATAAGGTTGAACCTGTAGAAACTAATATAGTCATATTCGAACTCAATAAAGATGTTGAAGAATCCATATTTATAGATACTTTAAATGATAAGAACATTCGAATAATTAGCATGGGAAATAACAAATTGAGAATGGTTACGCACATGGGGTATACTGCTAGGCACCATAATGCGGTTTTAGAGCTACTAAAAACATTATAGACAATATTTTAAAATTATTTTAAAAACATGATAATCAAGGTTTTAAATAAATGTTAAAATTTGTTAAACGATGAAATGTGTCGTT
>CALDCO010000348.1 GCA_937937185.1 uncultured Flavobacteriaceae bacterium | reverse complement strand
ATTATATACATAATAATCCAGTAAAAGATAAAATAGTAGCTAATCCTGAAGATTATGTGTTTAGCTCTGCAAGGAACTATGCTAGTTTAGACAATGAATTAGACGTTTTAGTTTTGAATGTTTTTAATTGATTAACTCTTGAGCACGGATTGCAAATCCGCGCTATTCCGGTCAAAGTCTCAACTGCGCTCGACCAGACAATAGGTAACTCAAAATCTCTTAACTTAATGACATTGAACGAGCGCTAGCTTGGGATAACGCTAAATAAAAGTAACTCACTAGACATTTCTAGCCTGCTAAGTGGAATTTATGTAGTACAATTAGAAACTAAAAATATTAGAATTACCAAGAAATTTATTAAAAACTAACTTGTAACTCGTCCGACTTTATTTTACGGCAATCATACTAATTTCTACATTAACAAATTTGGGCAAGTTGGAGACTTCTACCGTTTCCCTAGCAGGAGCTGTGTTTTTATTAAAGTAGCGGCCATAAACTTCATTTATTTGCGAAAAGCTATTTATATCACTTATGAATATAGAGGATTTAATGACGTTTTCAAAAGTCATATCAGCAGCTTCTAAAACCGCTTTTAAATTTTGCATGACCAATTCTGTTTCTTCATGAATGGAGTCTAAAACTAATTTTCCTGTTTTAGGGTTAATCGCAATTTGTCCCGAGGTATATAGTGTATTTCCACTTAAAACAGCTTGATTATAAGGGCCAATTGGCATTGGAGCATTTGGTGTTTTAATTATTTTTTTCATTATAAAGCCCATTAGAACGGGTATCTTTTTTAATTTAGTTTAAAGGACTAATCTATAAACCGCCCCAGTCCAAATCGACGTAGCATTTTCTTTTCAAATTCCCAGAAAAAATGGAATTGTCCAAATAACCACCCAAAAGTAACTAAGAGTATTTGATAGAAAACAATTGCAATAAATACAAATAAAATCCAATATATAAAAGGGTTTAAATTGTCTTGAGTGATTCCTATAAATTCTATTATTGGTCGCCCTATAAGCATTGAAGAAGATCCAGTTATTGCAAATACTATAAATATGCGAATCATTTCCCATTTATAAGTCACTTTCCATTTGTTTTCGAGTTTTTTAAAAATAAAAAGTGTAAATCTTAGTAAAATAAAGGCGAGTAATAATCCTAATAAAATAGTGAATATGTAATTATTATATGCTTTAGTTAACGCATGAGAAATTTTATAACCCGAATACAACAAACCAATACTACCAAGCAAGGGAAATATAAGTTGCCAATTTTTTTGTATTTCCCAGCGTGACTTAAAATTGTTCATTAAAAGAATGTTTTCTTTTCAAAAGAAATCCCTCAAGATACTATCAGTAATAGTAAAGGTGTTTGTTTTCTTAGGAAATTATTTTGGCTGGTAAATATAACCTAATTTAGAGGAACACGACCACCTAATAAATTTTGTTTATAGGTATTTTGAAAATAAATAAAGTAGTTAAATAGTTTATAATTTACATCGTAACCGTAGTTAACACTAGAATTATAAAATATTTGAGCTTCGTATAAATTAGCAGGGTATTTTTCTCGTTGTAACACACGTGCATTCCACTCTCTTACATATTTTAAATTATTGCTTTCCAAATGCATTTGATTATAAAATCCTTTGGGTTTTGCATTAGAAGCTAACCAAGAATTATAACCAGGTTCTACAATTATAATGTCGTGTTCTAAATCATTATCAGAAATTTTTAAGGTGTCATTTTTAATGACTTTAATGTCTTGGATGGGGTCTTGTCTCTCGGGTAGTTTCTCAGTAGAAATACAACTTACAGAGCAGATTGCTAAGGCGAAAATAAAGAGTAAGCATTTCATAATTTTAAGTTTTATCAGTAATACACAAATACATAATTATTATTTCGATTAGTGACAACTCTTAATTTAATTATTAATATTATATTGAGAACTATATAAATTTTGCTAATTAAATATCTAGAGGACTACAATAAAGTACTTTTAAAAAGTACATTTTTGTTAAAAGCGCTCAATATAATATTTTTATTTTAAAAAAAGGGATTATTTTTTTCCAAAAAGGCCTCCAAGTAAGCCGCCTATTCCTCCTTTTTTCTTATTATCTCCTCCTAAAACCATTCCAGCAACATCATCAATAATGCTTCCATCACCATCTGCATCTAAAAGAGAAGTTAAAAAACTTTGCTCAGATTGCGCCGAGTTATTTCCTAACATGCCACCTAATAATCCAGTCAAGGCAGAAGGACTTGATATGTTTTGTTGTTGGGTTTGTTTACCTAAAACACCCATTAACAATGGCGCTGCTACTTTCAATATTTGACCAACAGAACCCGCATCCATACCAGATTTTTGGCTAAGAGCATTTTCTATATTATTTTGTTTGCCTCCTAAAATATGACCTAATATTTTTCCGCCATCATCCGTAACACTAGCATCTACACCACCAGAGAATAATCCTCCTAAATTATCTAAAATGCTACCATTGTGTTTGCCACTTAAAGCGCTCATTAATCCTTGAGCACCTTCAGGTGTAGAAGCATTTTTCGCCATTGCTTGAGTAAGTAAAGGCATTGCCATAGTTAAAAGGCTTCCTGTTTTGCTTGCATCTTGACCAGTTGAACCTGCAACACCACTAATGATTGTTTTTCCAAGATCGCTTCCTAATAAATCTAATATTCCTGACATTCTTTGATTTGTTTATTTAGTTTATAAATTTAATTTTTTTAATGTACTGAAAAAACCAAGAAAATAGAGTAAATGATATAGTCATATTGTAAAAGAAAAATAATAATCTATAAAACGTTAGTTTTTACCGACTAAAAGTATATTCTTGATTTGATTTGCTAATTCTACACCGATACGATCTTGAGCTTCATTCGTTGCTGCGCCAATATGTGGTGTTAAAGAAATACGTCCATTCATAAGCACTTGAACTGCTGGTTTTGGTTCTGCCTCAAAAGTGTCTAAGGCTGCAAAAGCTATTTTACCATTATCTAGAGCCTCCACTAAGGCCACTTCATCGATGACACCTCCACGAGCTGCATTTACTAGAGCGGCACCATTTTTCATTAATTGTAATTCAGGCTTTCCAATAACATATTCTTTTTGAGCAGGAACATGCAGTGTAATAAAATCGGCTTCTTTTAATACGGTTTCAAAAGCTTCGGTTTTAATCTCAAAATCGATAGATTTACCATTATAGAAATCTACTTTTATAGAAGCCTCTTCCACAAATTTATCAGTGGCAATAACCTTCATTCCTACGCCAAGCGCAATTTTAGCAACTTCTTGGCCAATACGGCCAAAACCAATTATTCCTAATGTTTTTCCTCGCAATTCAACCCCTTTTGCATAATTCTTTTTTAATTTCTTGAAATTAGAATCGCCTTCTAGTGGCATATTTCTATTTGAATCGTGTAAAAAACGAACACCCCCATAGAGGTGAGCAAAAACTAATTCGGCAACAGATTGAGATGAAGCCGCCGGCGTATTAATAACGTGTAATCCTTTTTCTCTTGCATAGTCTACATCGATATTATCCATTCCAACGCCACCTCGGCCAATAATTTTTAAACTAGGACAGGCATCAATAATGTCCTTACGAACTTTTGTTGCGCTTCTCACTAATATGACATCAATGTTATTTTCATTTATATAACTTATGAGTTGTTCTTGAGCTACTGTTGTTGTGATCACCTCAAAACCTGAAGCTTCTAAGGCGTCTATACCACTTTGCGACACACCGTCGTTTGCTAATATTTTCATAAAAATTAATTTCTTTCCCGCTTTAAGCAGGAGTCTTTATTGTTTTTAATTAACCTATACTAGGCTTTACTTTCTAATTCGCTCATCACTTCTACAAGTACTTTTACACTATCTAATGATAAAGCGTTATACATACTTGCTCTGTAGCCGCCAACACTTCTGTGCCCATTTAAACCATTAATGCCTGCTTCTTTCCACATGGTATCAAATGTTTCTTTTAAGTCTTCATTTAATAGGGTAAATGTGGCATTCATATTAGAACGGTCTTCCTTAGCAGCAAATCCTTTAAATAATGGATTTAGATCTATTTCAGAATACATTAAGCGTGCTTTTTTTTCATTTTCTTTTTCAATGGCTTTAATCCCTCCTAAATTTTTTAGCCATTCCATAGTTAACATTGAGGTATACACTGAAAAAACGGGAGGCGTATTAAACATACTACTTTTGCTTAGGTGTACTTTATAATCTAACATGGAAGGAATTTTTCGCGATACTTTTCCTAAAATGGCTTCTCTAATTACCACTAGCGTGGTTCCTGCAGGGCCCATGTTTTTTTGAGCGCCAGCATAAATTAAATCAAATTGAGAAAAATCCAACTCACGAGAAAATATGTCGCTACTCATGTCACAAACTAATGGAATTTTAGTTTTTGGGAATTTTTTCATTTGTGTTCCAAATATGGTATTATTAGAAGTACAATGAAAATAGTCATGATCTTCTGGGATGTCATACCCCTTTGGAATATAGTTGTAATTGGCATTTTTAGAGGATGCAACTTCAAGGATATCATCAAAAATGGCAGCTTCCTTAATTGCTTTATCACTCCAAGTCCCTGTATTTAGGTAGGCCGCTCTCTTTTCTAATAAATTTTGAGCAACCATTAAAAACTGGGTGCTAGCACCACCTTGTAAAAATAATGCTTTATAGCCTTTACCTTCTAAACCTAATAATTCTAAGGTTAAAGCACGGGCTTTTTCCATAACATCAACAAAAGGTTTGCTTCTATGCGATATTTCAAGAAGAGAAAGATTATCATTATTAAAATTAAGAACAGCTTCTGAAGCTTTTTGAAGGACTTCTTGAGGCAACACGCAGGGTCCTGCGCTAAAGTTATGTTTTTTCATGAAAATTAATTTTCATTCTCGCCAAAGCGAAAATCTCTTAATAATTATATTTCTTAGCAATTTTAAAGCTAAAAAAATTGTGTTGTTTTTTTGCGATACAAAGGTGCTAATTTCTCTTTTAAAATGTGGCATAAATCCTAAAATTTATTGATTATATTGTCAACAAGAAATCAACAGTATCAACATGATCTGCGTAATCCCAAAGTTGTGGGTTTTGAGTTTGCCCAAAATCAATTTCATTATCTATAAAATTCTTAGAAACAATGCATTGTATATTATTTTTTTCTTTTTCCAATTTTCTTTTTAAAACTTCAGTGTTTTCATAATATTCATAGAAAACGGTCGCTATGGGAGAGGCATAATTTTTATCTTCTTTAATCATTAAAAATCCATTATCTAACAAATTAAACTCACTCATTAAATAGACGGCTTTGTTATAATCGTAGTTATTTGCATATTTCGCTTCATTAATAATGGGATTCCAGTCATAAATAGATTCAAAAAAAGCATCAAAGTTGTACGCTTTAGGAACGAACAGTTTTGAAACATTCCTACAGCCTAATCCGTAATATCTAAAAATGTCGTTAGATAATGCTTTAAGTTCTTCTTTAGTTTCACTGCCATTTAATATGGCTAAGGAGTTTCTATTTGTTCTAATTATAGAAGGTTTTCCTTTAAAATAGTATTCGAAGTAACGCGCCGTATTATTACTTCCTGTTGCAATTACGGCATCAAAATTTTGAAGTTTGCCTTCAGTAAATTCTATTTTTCCTTTAAAGTAGGCATCTAGATACTCTAAATATTTAGCTAAATAAGAAAGTAAAAATTTGTCATTTGAAGATTGTTTTATTAAAACAGAGTGCCCTGAGATAAGTACCGAAAGAAAATCGTGAAAACCAACCAGAGGAATATTTCCTGCCATAACAATGGCTACTTTTTGAGCATGAATACTGCTAAGCTCATAGTTAGACAACCATTTTGTTAAATGATCTTTTTTTAGTTGATTAGCCCAACCCTTTAAAGCATAGATAATGTTTTCTTTTGTGAACCAACCATTGTTTTCTTGTGCTAATTTGATTTGATGCTTAAAACCCTCATAAAACAAATCATTATTGATAACGTCTTGTTTCTTATTAAATTCTTTAGAAGAAAACTGACTGATAAAATCGCCTAGTTTTGAAAACGCGTTAATTCTTTGTTGTAATTGCATTGGTTTATTTGGTTATAAGCGGTTTTGGTTTTATTTTTGAACAAATTTAGAATAAAAAAAGCTATGGCAATTATAATAACCGATGAATGTATAAACTGTGGCGCATGTGAACCTGAATGTCCTAATACAGCAATTTATGAAGGCGCTGATGATTGGCGTTATAAAGATGGAACCAGTTTAGAAGGAAAAGTTGTTTTGCCTAATGGTAATACTGTAGATGCTGAAGAAGCTCAAGAGCCTGTAAGTGATGAAATATACTATATTGTACCAGATAAATGTACAGAGTGTAAAGGGTTTCATGACGAACCCCAATGTGCTGCCGTATGTCCTGTAGATTGTTGTGTGCCAGATGAAGATCATGTAGAAAGTGAAGATGTGTTATTAGGTAAACAGCGTTTTATGCACCCAGACGATTAATAACGCTTAGAATAAAATTAAAAAAGAGGCTGTCTAAAAAGGTATATTTCGTCAACCTGAACTTGATTCAGGTTCTCACAAAAGACTAACACGTCACATTATGATATTCTGAAATACCCCGTATTCGGGACAGAAGGACAATTAAAAATACTTTTCAGACAGCCTCTTTTTATTCTTTCTTTTTTCATTTTAATTTTTTAAACCAATTTATTTTGAATTTACCATAATAAAATGATTAACGTTTAAGTGTAAAGTGTGATTTGAAGTTTTTTTGAGCATTCGTATTTGGGTCTCTGTAAGTTAAAGAAAACCAGTAATCACTCGAAGGTAACACATAGCCGTTAAAAGTCCCATCCCAACCTGGGCTATTAGGTTTTAGTTGTTTTAATAGTTTACCGTAGCGATCAAAAATATTAAGTTTTGCATCAGATTGATTTTCTATTCCTTTAATATTCCAAGTATCGTGAATGCCATCTCCATTTGGAGTGAAATACGGAATAAAATCTAATAGTATTATAGAAGCGCTAGTTTCGCCACAACCATTTACATCTCTTACTGTTATGAGGTGCTCTCCTGCGGGAACATTTTCAAAAGTATAGCTATGGTTATTGGAGTCGTTACTTACCCAAGACTCATCATTTAGACTAAATTCATACAACGCAGAGGTGTTTTCACTATTCTTAACGACTGCCAAAACAGCGTTATTTTCTACAAAGGTTACAGAAACTTGTTGTATTTCAAGTATTGGAGGCGTACTCTCAATAACAATAGTACTTCTCTTAGAGGAACAGCCAGTAGTCTTATTTGTAACAACTACTGAGTACGCGCCTATTTGAGATGGCGTTATATTGCTATTGGTTTCTCCAGCGATGAGTACATTATCTAAATACCATTCAAAAGTATAATCCCTATTATTAAGCCCAGTATTTATTATAGGGCTAGGTAATAAAATTTCACCATTATTATCTACACATACTATGTATTTGTCTTCTAAAAAGAATAGTGGTAGCGGATTTACTTTTAATTGTATTTCTGCGGTATCAAAACAGGCTGTTTTATTATTCTCAACCCTTGCAAATACTATTTGTGGGTTAATCGTATTCTCATAATGTGACGGTAAGGCGTTTAAAGCATTATCGGCATCGTTTTGAGTTAAATGATAGCTTACTGTATAATCTATATTAGATTGTGTTGGACCTAAAATAAAAGCATTTCTTGAATGTAAGTTAAAAGTAGTTTTATCATTACTTGTATTATTATCGGTCTCTAAGTGATCATCACAGCGTTCATAAAAATCTGGATTTGCTATCGCAGTATTAAGTAAAATAAGATCAAATTTAACCGTGGTATTATAACAACCTGTATTAACATCTTCAACTCTTGCATAGATGGTTTGCGGACTAGAAATGTTAGGGTAAAGGGGGTTAAGTTTATTTTTTCCATTATCTGCATCAATTTTGTTGATGTGATACGTGACTTTATAATTTACATTATCGGCAGTAATAAAAGTGCTTTGCCGTTCAAGATCGAAAATTTCCACATTATCATTATCAATATCGCAGCGCGTTAAATCATTTGGTTGTAACGCACTAGGGGCATTATTTAAATTCACACTTATTTCTGCTACATCAGAAGGGCAAGTAGAAGTAGAGTTAATAGTATAAGTATACACGCCAGGAGGGTCTAAAATAGGATTATAAACCCCAGACCCACTTGTTAAAGTAGGTGTCCAAGTACCACCACTATCTGGATTCCCTCCTAATAGTGTAAAAAGGTCTATCGCATTATCAAATTCGCAGATTGAAAGTGTTCTATTCTCCCCTGCATTTGGAGCATGAAATACTGTTACTAAAACGTTTGCACTATCATCTTGGCAAGCAGCGCCACCTCTAATGCGATAGATGTAGGTTCCAGCGGGATCTACAGCTGGGTTAAAAACCCCCGTGCCACTGGCAAGAGGAGGAATCCATGTGCCACCATTATCGGGATGACTTCCTAATAGCGTAAAAAGATCGATAGCACTATCAGATTCGCATATTGAAAGTGTGCCATTCTCTCCTGCATTTGGATTATTTGATAATGATACCAAAATTTCAGCACTATCATTTTGGCATGGTGAGATACCAGTAATACTGTAGGTATAAGTTCCAGAAACGTCTACATTAGGGTCAAAAATACCCGATCCACTAGCAAGAGGAGGACTCCAAATACCACCACTATCGGGGTAGCCTCCCAATACAGTAAAAAGATCTAAAGAATCACTGGTATTGCATAATGCTATGGTGCTATTTTCTCCTGCACTTAAAGCTTTAGACACCGAGACTAAAACCTCTGCACTATCATCTTGGCAAGGTTTGGTGCCAATAACACTATAAGTATAAGTTCCAGAGGCATCTGCAGCTGGATCGAAAACTCCTGTGCCACTGGTAAGGGGAGGGCTCCATGTACCACCGCTATCAGGATTTTTTCCTAATAGGGTGAAAAGGTCTATATTACTATCGGTTTCACATATTGAAAGCACAGCATTCTCTCCTGCATTTGGCATGCTAGATATCGACACTAAAACCTCGGCATTATTCCCTTGGCAAGGCGTTATACCAGTAATACTATAGGTATAAATTCCAGAAGCATCTGCAACTGGATCAAAAACCCCAGTACCACTAGCAAGGGGAGGATTCCATGTACCACCAGCATCAGGAGTTCCACGAAGGACATCGAATAAATCAATTGTAGAAGTACTATCTGAACATAATGTTATCGCACTATTCTCTCCAGCGTTTGGGATATTAGAGATGCTTACTAAAATTTCTGCACTATCATCCTGGCATGGTGTCATTCCAGTAATGCTATAGGTGTAAGTTCCAGAAGCATCTACAGCTGGGTCAAAAACACCAGTCCCACTGGCAAGAGGAGGACTCCAAACTCCTCCATGATCTGGAGTACCTCCAAGTGCAGTGAAAAGATCTATAGCCTCATTAGTATCACATAACGCTATTGCACCATTTTCTCCAGCATGAGATGGCGTTGAAAAGCTTACAACGACATTTGCAGAATCCTCTGGACAAGGTGCATCAATTACGGAATAGGTATAAGTGCCTTCAGCATCTATAGCAGGATTAAAAACACCCGTACCACTAGCTAAAGCAGGTGTCCAAGTGCCACCAACATCTGGAGTTCCACCAAGGGCATGAAATAAATCAATAGTAGAAATGCTATCTGCACATAATGTTACCGTACCATTTTCTCCTGCATTTGGCGCTTTATGTAAATTATTTGTAACCTGTACATCGTCTCTCACTTTAATAGCATCACCATTGCAATCGGTGTAAGCTATTTCTGCGGTATAAACTGAGGTTGTTTCAGGGCAGACATTAAGAGTTGGTTCATTTCCTAATGTTATTCCACTTTCATTATACCAAGTAACTGTATAATTTGGAATTCCATTTGGAGTAAATCGCCAAGCCTCATTTGTTGCTGACCATGGGCCATCTGAAGTATTTCTTCCCGGAGGCACAAATGCAAGGGTACCAGGATTATTTTGAATTCCTATAATCGAGTTTCCATCATTCCAATCAGCACAAATCGGTTTGTCTTTCACATAAATTTCTATCTCATTAGTCGTTTCATAAAGTATAATTTGAGAAGTTGATACCAGCTCAGTACAAATAAAATTAGCTATATTAGCGTATGATATCACGAAAACTCTACAAGGTGCTTCACCTTTAACGGCCCATGCAACCTCTGGGTTAGAATATAAAATGCTCGGGTCAATATCGTGACCAACCCCAAAAATATTTGCTTCTGCTAATGCTGGATTTGTATTATTAGGAATGTCGTCTGTAATTTCCCATTCATTCACCAGATCGACTGTGTCTACATCAAAGCGTAAAACACCATTAGACCCTACTTGAATTTGATGGTAAGTTTCTTCAAAAAAACAGAAATCAAAAGGAAGGTTAATAATATCTGACCAAATATCGTCAATGCCAACAGAGACTTGATTTGCTAATCCAGTGTAAGGAAAAGGAGGCGCATATGGAATGGTTTTAACTTCGTACGAGTTTGTTTGTCCTGTCTTTAAGAAAGTTGCAGTTAAATCTACACAAAGCTCTGTTGAGCAGTCAATAGTTACATCTGCTCCCGCATTTATGTTTGGACATCTTAGATCTTGCGCTTCTATATTTAGTGTAATCATAAATAATAAAATTATTTTAATTGCAAGACTGTTACTTTGATTGGGACTTTTCGAGGGGAATAAATACTTCATTTTGTAAATTCATTAACCAAAAACTATATAAGTTTTTTAACATTTTTTAATTTGTTTTAAGCGGTTGAATTTAATTTTCTGTTCTGGGACAAAGGAAGTTGATATAATTGAGTGTTTGTTCTTGTTGTGAGTTTTTTATGTATATCAAATGATTCTAAAAAAACTCATAATTATATCATGTTATGCAATAAAATCGGGGCAAACGCGCACTTTCATTTCTAATTAACCATCCCTCTAAAACGGTTTCAACTTTTTGTTGAAGCACTAAATTTCCTGTTCATTACAGGTGTAGGAGTTGAAAAACTGCTTGAGAATAGTTTCACAACTGTAATAAAATAACCGTTTTAAACCCTAAAATCTAGCTTAAAGTGTGCGTTTACCTTGACTGTAAAATGCCTTTTTTAGCTAGGCGACAAGCCCATAACGATTGGAAATATTTTGCCATATAGAATTTGTGCTATTATTTAAATAATCGATACCTTTACTTCTCTATTTGCAATATATTACAAGCGCTATGAGTGATGAAAAACAGCGGGCTATTTCCATTCTTGGACCCGATAATTTTACTGGCATTAAATTAAGTGAACCAGCTGAATATGCTGCTGGTATTCCAGCAGTTAAAGTAGCGGTTGAACATGCTTTTAAAGAAATGGGAGTGGTGAAATCTTTAAAAACACTCTCTAAAATGAATCAGAAAGAAGGGTTTGATTGCCCAGGTTGTGCATGGCCAGATCCTGAGAAACCCTCTAAATTAGGAGAGTATTGCGAAAATGGAGTAAAAGCCATTGCAGAAGAGGCTACAAATAAAACAATCGATCATCATTTTTTTTCTAATCATTCCGTTGAAGCGCTTTCTAATTGGTCAGATTTTCAAATTGGTAAAGCGGGGAGGTTAGTGGCACCCATGGTCTTATATCCCGGTCGTTCTCATTACGAGTCAATTTCTTGGAAAAATGCCTATCAATTAATTGCCAACCAATTAAAAAAATTAAAAAACCCAGACGAGGCCATATTTTATACCTCTGGTAGATCAAGTAACGAAGCAGCATTTTTATACGGTTTGTTTATTAGGGCTTTTGGCACTAATAATATGCCAGATTGTTCTAATATGTGTCATGAATCTAGCGGTGTTGGACTTGGTGAGACTTTGGGTATTGGCAAAGGATCTGTGAAATTAGAAGACTTTGATCAGGCTGAAGTGGTTATGGTTATTGGTCAAAATCCGGGCACAAATCACCCTAGAATGCTTACTGCATTGCAAAAATGTAAAGAAAATGGAGGGAAAGTTATCAGCATTAATCCATTAGAAGAAGCAGGACTAATAAGATTTAAGAACCCGCAAGAGATAAAAGGGGTCTTTGCTGGTGGTGAAGCATTAACAGATATTCATTTGCAAGTTAAAATAAATCAGGATGTTTCTTTACTAAAGCTTATTATTAAAAAACTGCTAAAGTTAGATAAAGAAAAAGGAAACGTACTTGATCACCAATTTATAGAAAAGTACACGCATGGTTATGAAACATTAACAAAGGATCTCGAAAATTATAGCGAACAAGAGCTCATTGATTTGTGCGGCATTGACGAAGCCATAATTAATAAAGCCGTTACTCTTTTAGCTACAAAAAAGAACATTATTATTTGCTGGGCAATGGGATTAACGCAACATAAAAATGGAGTCGATAACATTAAAGAATGTGTTAATTTATTATTATTAAAAGGAAGTTTAGGGAAACCAGGCGCAGGAACCTGCCCTGTAAGAGGGCATAGTAATGTACAAGGAGACCGCACCGTTGGTATTATGCATCATGTTTCTAAAGAATTAAACGATGCTATTAAAACCGTTTTTGGGTTTTCCCCTCCAGATAAAGAAGGTTTAGATACCGTGCATTCAATTAAAGCCATGCACGATAATAAAGCTAAAGTTTTTATAGCCTTAGGTGGTAATTTTCTGTCTGCGGCTTCAGATACAGAATATACTGCTAAAGCGCTGCAAAATTGTGATCTTACGGTGCAAATTAGTACAAAACTTAATAGGTCGCATTTGGTTACTGGGAAAACAGCCTTAATATTGCCAACTTTAGGGCGTTCAGAATTAGATCAAAAAAATGGAAATACTAGATTTTTTACTGTAGAAAATAGTATGGGTAGAGTGCATCAATCTAAAGGGATAAATAAGCCCATATCAAATGCTTTACGAAGTGAGCCTGAAATCATTGGTAGTATTGCTGAAGCTTACTTTGGGAATAGTCATTCTGTAGATTGGAAAATTCTTAGTGAAGACTATACGCTTATTAGAGAGAAAATTGCAGCAGTTATTAAGGGGTTTAATGATTTAAATAATAAATCGAAAGGCACAGGTTTTTATCTTCCTAATAATGTACGTGAATTAGACTTTAGTAAACTCCCCCATGGAAAAGCACAGTTTAGTTGTTGCGCTTTACCAGAACACCATTTAAAGGAGGATGAATTGTTGTTAATGACCATTAGATCTCATGACCAATTCAATACCACAATTTATGGTTTAAATGATCGCTATCGAGGCATCCATAATGAGCGTAGAGTGGTGTTTATGAATCCTAAAGACATGACAGATCGCAATCTAGAAAAATTAGAAGCTATTAATTTAACTAGTAATTATGATGGTAAACTACGGGTTGCTAAAAAATTCTTAGTTATACCCTACAACATTCCTGTAGGTAATTTAGGAGCTTATTTTCCTGAAACCAATGTATTAGTTCCTCACAATCACTATGCAGATAAAAGCAATACACCTATAAGCAAGTCTATTAAAGTTACTGTGGAAAAGGTCGCCAATTAATTTTTATATTTTAGACGATCAAGTGAAGTAATTTTTAACTTTAAAACACCAATATTATGGATGGTAACCGTTAATTAATATTGGTTATTTTTGCAAGATTATTAGTAAACCACTAGGAACGACATGGCTAAAGCGTGCAAAAACTGTGAAGAATTATTTAACACCCAATACGAGTTTTGTCCACATTGTGGTATGCAGTCTAAGGACGATCTAACAGTAGGTGTTTTATTCTATAACACGATTAGTAATTACTTTTCTTTTGATGCGCGATTTTTAAAGAGTTTTTTTCCTTTATTATTTAAACCAGGTTTTTTAGCTGAAAAATTTATTCAAGGAAAACGGTTATTGTTTTTACATCCAGCACAAATGTATTTGTTCATCACGGTGGTGTTTTTCTTTTTATTTTCCTTTGTCACTAGAGACACCGTAAAAGAAGTTGATAAAGGCATTTCGGAAGCATTTAAAGAAACAAAAGTTGCTGTAAATGAAGAGCGATCTAAAGAAAAAGATTCTTTAGCTCGCCTTGAACTTCGAAAAACATTAAAAGCCAATCAATTTCTTACTCGTCTATCTGATGCTAAAATAGACTCTATAGTAAATAATAAAAATTTAAAAAAAAATGAAATTTCTTTTGATTTTAATTCTAAAGAAGTCGATTCTCTTATAGCTATTAATGCACCTCGAGAAGTGATTTATGCTAAAATGGGAATGGCAGAAAATGCAGGGTATTTAAAACGAAAATTATACGATCAGCTTTTTAAGTTTTACAAGCAAAAATCTGGAGGTAGTATTTTACAAGCTTTTTATGATTCTATTCCTATTGCGTTATTTATTTTATTACCAATTTTTGCATTAATACTCAAGCTGTTTTACAGAAAACGCGGTTCATTTGCACATCATTTGGTATTTAGCTTTTATTTCTTTTCTTTTTTATTTACTGTATTTAGTATTATTTTAATAATGCGTTTTGTTTTTACTTTACCAGGATGGGTAAGGTTTTTAATGATGCTCTCTACTTTTATATATTTAGTACTAGCAATTAAACAATTTTATAAACAAGGCTTGGGTCTAAGTTTCGTAAAATCGGGAATCATCTCATTTATATACCTCTTAATTGTGATACCAATAGCGGTGTTTATAATGTCTGTGTTGGCTTTTTTTACTTATTGAACGTGATTTCGGTCTAAGGATTTAGAATGAAAAAGCCTTCAAATGGAGTGGTTTTTCAAAGTGAAACGAAGAAAAATAGTATCGAAATTAGGTTTTTGATTGAAAATTTATTGGTCTTCGATACCATTTTCTATCGAAAAACACTCTCACTGACATAAATTTTCTTAAATCACGTTATTGAAGTTTTTCTTTTAAATACTTCCCGGTCTCACTTTGCTTCACTTTAATAATAGCTTCTGGAGTGCCAGCGGCAACCAAATGTCCGCCTTTTTCTCCGCCAATAGGACCGAGGTCGATAATATGATCGGCACACTTTATGAGCTCTAAATTATGTTCTACTACAATTATCGAATGCCCTTTTTCAATTAAGGCATTAAAGGATTTTAATAATTTTTGAATGTCATGAAAATGCAAACCAGTGGTGGGTTCGTCAAAAATAAATAAAGCCGTTTCTTTGGTATTCCCTTTTCCTAAAAAGGTCGCCAATTTAATACGTTGCGCCTCACCACCAGAAAGTGTTGAAGAACTTTGTCCTAGAGTAACATAGCCTAAACCAACATCCTGTAGTGGTTGTAGTTTGTTTTTAATTTTAATAACACTGTTTTTATCAAAAAAAGCAATCGCATCATCTATGGTCATACTTAAAACATCATCAATGTTTTTATCAGCAAAAGTCACTTCGAGTACTTCTTTTTTAAAACGTTTCCCTTTACAGGTTTCACATTCTAAATGCACATCGGCCATAAATTGCATTTCTATAGTGACTTGCCCATCACCTTTACACGTTTCACAACGACCACCATCTACATTAAAACTAAAGTGTTTTGCTTGGTAGTTGCGTATGGCACTTAATTTCTGTTTAGAAAATAAGGTTCTAATATCGTCGTAAGCTTTAATATAAGTAACAGGGTTGGAACGCGACGACCGCCCAATGGGGTTTTGGTCTACAAATTCGACGTGTTTTACATTGCTAAAATTTCCTTTTAATTCTGAAAACTGTCCGGACTTATCTCCAAACCCTGTAAGTTGTTTTTGAATGCTAGGATAAAGTATCTTTCTCACAAGCGTACTTTTACCACTTCCAGAAACCCCTGTAACTACAGTTAGCATCCCTAAGGGGAAGGTAACATCGATATTCTTTAAATTGTTTTCGCGAGCTCCAGAAATAGTAATATGATATTTAGAGGCGCGTCTTTTTTTAGGGATTTCAATTTCTAATTTGCCATTTAAATATTTAGCGGTTAACGACTCTGAAGCTAATATTTTACTATAATTACCAGTTGCAACGATCTGTCCGCCATAAGTACCCGCTTCAGGACCTATATCTATAATTTCATCTGCCGCTTTCATGATGTCTTCATCATGTTCAACCACAATAACCGTATTACCAAGATTTCTAAGCGATTTTAAAACCCCAATTAAGCGCTCTGTATCTTTTGGGTGTAAACCAATGCTGGGCTCATCTAAAATATACATAGAACCTACTAAACTGCTCCCCAAAGACGTGGCTAAATTTATTCTTTGACTTTCACCTCCAGAGAGGGTATTAGACCTTCTATTTAATGTTAAATAATCTAAACCAACATGACTTAAAAACCGAAGTCGGTTATTTATTTCGATTAACAAACGTTCTGCTATTTTAGTATCATGGTCGTTAAGTTCTAATTGTTTAAAGAAATTAGAAAGTGTACTAAGAGGCATTTCTACTAAATCTGAAAGCGTCTTTTTCCCTACTTTAATATTATTGCTTTCAGGTCTTAAACGTTTGCCTTCACATAATTTACATTTTGTTTTTCCACGATAACGCGATAACAAGACTCGATTTTGAATTTTATAAGCTTTAGATTCTAATTCTGTAAAAAAATCATTTAAGCCTTCAAAATATTTATTTCCTTTCCAAACTAATGCTTTGTGTTTAGCACTCAATTCAAAATAAGGTTTGTGAATAGGGAAATTAAAGTTATGAGAATTGTTAACCAATTGGTCTCTATACCAACTCATACTCTCACCGCGCCAAGGAAAAATAGCATTTTCGTAAATAGATAAAGCCGTGTTAGGGATTACTAAATCTTCATCAATACCTATAACGTCACCATAACCTTCACATTCTGGGCAAGCACCATAAGGATTATTAAAGCTGAATAAATGCACATTAGGTTCTAAAAAGGATAAGCCGTCGTGCTCAAACTTATTACTAAATTGTCGTGTAGTATTGCTTGAGAGCGATTCTATAAAACAATGCCCTTTACCCTCAAAAAATGCCGTTTGGATGGCATCTGCTAAACGATTATAGAAATCCTCATCATTTTTAGTAACGATCCTATCAACGACTAAAAAAAGATGTTTTTCGTTTTCAATGGCATCAGCTTCATCAATGCGAATAACTTTATCTTTAAATTTAATACGTGCATAGCCCTGTGCATTAAGCGCTTTTAACTTATCGCTTATCATTCGACCTTCCTCTAAACGAATGGGAGCGAGGAGGAGGAGTTTTTCTTTTTCATTTATTGTTTTAATATAATTTAAAACATCGGTAACCGTATCTTTTTTTACTTCTTCTCCAGATATGGGAGAATAAGTTCTGCCAATTCTTGCAAATAGCAATTTTAAATAATCGTAGATCTCGGTAGTTGTACCCACCGTAGAACGCGGATTTGTTGAATTTACTTTTTGCTCTATCGCAATGGCAGGCGCAATACCTTTTATATAATCGACCTTGGGTTTATTTAAGCGCCCAAGAAACTGGCGGGCATAACTAGATAAACTTTCAACATAGCGTCGCTGTCCTTCTGCATAAAGCGTATCGAAAGCCAAGCTCGATTTCCCAGAGCCAGATAAGCCAGTAATAACTACTAATTTATTTCTTGGAATGACGACATTTATATTCTTTAAATTGTGAAGCTTAGCACCCTTTATTATAATATTCTGCTTAGGACTAATGTTAGAAAGGTTTACTGGCATTAAGTATGATTTAAAAAAAACACAAAGATAAGACTTCTTATTAAGCTCTTAAAGTGCTTTTTTTATTAGTTTATGTAAGTATTTCATAAAAATTGCTTAAAAAAAAGCATTTTTTCTTGCATTATTTGAATTAAAGTTGTTATATTTGATATGTAAATGTAATTCACAAAATTTAACGCCTATACCTAAACATTACTTTTAATTTTATATTAACCCCTGCAAAGCTGAATTTAATTCAAGCTTTAAAAGTAATGATTATGAAACAACAACTTATTTCAGATGCTACTCTTGTAAGCAATTATATCAAAGGCGATGAAGCTTCACTAGAAGTTCTTATAAAAAGACACAAACAACGTATTTATAGTTTTATATATTCTAAAGTCTACGACAGAGACGTTTCTGAAGATATTTTTCAAGACACCTTTATTAAAGTTATTAGAACGCTCAAAAAAGGATCTTATAACGAGGAAGGTAAATTTTTGCCTTGGGTAATGCGTATCTCTCACAACTTAATTATAGATTATTTTAGAAAGAACAATCGCATGCCTAAGTTTGACAATAATGGCGAGTTTAGTATTTTTTCTGTACTAAGCGATAGTAGTCTTAATGCTGAAAAATCCATCATTAAAAAACAGGTAGAAGAAGACGTAAGACGTTTAATTGAAGAATTGCCAGACGATCAAAAAGAAGTCTTGGTTATGCGTATGTATAACGATATGAGTTTTAAAGAAATATCCGAGCGTACTGGGGTAAGTATTAATACCGCTTTAGGAAGAATGCGTTATGCACTTATAAACATGCGTAAAGTCATAGAAAAACATAACATTGTTTTAACCAATTAATAATATAATATTTTATATAATGTGTTTCTAAAGCAATAAACCATATAATATGCCGTTATGATTTCATAACTAAATATATTATTGTATATGGATAAAATTTACTCTAGAAATTCAAAAAATAATAATAAGTTGAACCCAAAAGATGAAACCATTGGTTTTATCCTAAACTATTCAAAAGCCTTAAGCGTTATAAGTTATAAAAAGTTGAAGTTTGAACTGCTTTTGAATTAAAAAAAGGTACTGATTAAAACTCAGTACCTTTTTTTTGTGAATTGTGTAGCCTATTATTTTCTTTTTCATTATTGTAAGCTTTAATAACTGTAGCTCGACCTATTGTTCTCGTAATAGAATCTTTTTCTAAATCCCAACCCCTAGCTGGAGAATATTCTCTCCCGTACCATATTATTTGTAAGTGCAAATCGTTCCACAGTGCTTTTGGAAACAAACGCTTGGCATCTTTCTCGGTTTGTGTCACACTTTTTCCATTCGATAAATTCCAACGGTACATTAATCGATGTATATGGGTATCTACAGGAAATGCCGGCACACCAAAGGCTTGCGACATGACGACACTAGCCGTTTTATGTCCCACGGCAGGTAACTCCTCTAAAGCTTCAAAGCTTTGAGGCACTTTACCATGGTGTTTGTCTATTAAAATATGAGACAAGCCATGAATGCCTTTACTTTTCATTGGCGAGAGCCCGCAAGGTCTAATAATTTCTTTTATCTCCTCTACAGACATTTTAATCATGTCGTAAGGATTATCGGCTTTGGCAAATAAGAGCGGTGTGATTTTATTCACTCTCACATCGGTACACTGTGCCGATAGTAGTACAGCCACTAATAAGGTATAGGGATCTTTATGATCTAAAGGAATAGGGATCTCTGGATATAAAGAATTTAACGTTTCAATAACGAAATTGACCTTTTCTTGCTTAGTCATTAGTTGTACTTTTGAAATTAAATTCAAAAATAAGACTATGAATACATTAAAGCAAGGTGATAAAGTGCCAAATTTTTCAGTATTTAACCAAGAAGGAAACACGATATCTCTAAGCGATTATAAAGGAAAAAAACTCATTGTTTTCTTTTACCCCAAAGCCAATACTCCTGGCTGTACAGCCGAGGCTTGTAATTTAAGTGACAATTATAAAGTGCTTCAAGAAAAAGGCTATGAATTACTTGGTGTAAGTGCCGATTCTCAAAAAAAACAATCTAATTTTAAAGCCAAATTTGGTTTTCCTTTTCCTTTATTAGCCGATGAGGATAAAGAAGTTATACAGGCTTTTGGAGTTTGGGGCTTAAAGAAATTTATGGGGAGAGAGTTTGATGGCATTCATCGTAAAACCTTTTTAATCGACGAAAATGGTGTAGTCGCTCATGTTATCGATAAGGTGAAAACAAAAGATCATGCCGCTCAAATATTAGCTTTATAAGCTGGTTTAAAAATTGCTTTTAAAAAAACAGTGGTTTTTCTTTTTTTTATTGAAGTGATTTTAAATTTTTTAGAGAAAAAATGACTTGCTTTTCTGGCATCTTCCTGTCTTGAAGCTTCGGGGTATTTCAGGATTTCACTCGTTTTCAATACGATGAGATGCTGATAGGCATCAGCATGACTAAATTTGTTTTGTTTTCTTCCGCTAGATTATTAGAAAACGTTTAGAGGGTCACTTAACCTCTTAAAAAAAGCCATAAACAAACCCTTAACAAAACAACGAAGTCGAACAAATACAGAGAAGCCAAGAGTTAGAGTACGTGTAGAACACGTATTTGGTTTATGGAAAACTCTATGGGTCGTATGTATTTTAGAAAAATAGGAATCAAAAGAGCAAAAACTGTTATTGGATTGATGAATCTAACTTAACGAGTTAGATCTAAGGATTTAGAATGAAAAAGCCGTCAAATTGAGTGATTTTTCAAAGTGAAACGAAGAAAAATTGTATCGAAATTAGGCTTTTGATTGAAAATTTACTGGTCTTCGATACAATTTTCTACCGAAAATCACTCTGACTGACGTAAATTTTCTTAT
>CALDCO010000347.1 GCA_937937185.1 uncultured Flavobacteriaceae bacterium | reverse complement strand
AGAAGCCGCATCTTTAAGAATGTCTATTTTTTTAATGGATCCCGGATTAATATTATTTAAACTATTTGTAAAAACACCATCTATAACATATAATGGGTCGCCATTTCCAAAAGTACTTAGACCTCTAATTCTAACCCCCGTCTTCCCACCTGGAGAACCGTTATTAACAACTGTTACACCAGCCGCACGCCCTTGAAGCGTTTGCCCAATGTCTGCAGCAGGTATTTCTTTTATATCGTCGCCTCCTACGGTAGATATCGCCGTGGTAACATCTGATCGCTTTTGAGTACCATAACCAATTACGACTACCTCATCTAATTGACTGGCGTCTTCTACTAAGGTTACATTCATTAGAGCTTGACCCTCATAAATCATTTCTTTGGTGGTATACCCTAGAAAGCTATAAATGATTGTTGCTCCAGAACTCACATTATTTAAAATGTAGTTACCGTCAAAATCGGCAGTTGTTCCATTACTAGTCCCTTTAACCACTACATTGGCACCTATTAATGGTCCATTAGCATCAGATACAACACCCTTAACTGTTTGAGCAGATACCAATGCACTACACCCAAACATTAAAAGGACTATAAAATTCTTTGTTAGATAATTTTTCATTTATTTTATTAAAAAGTTAGATAATTTTATTTTTTGTTATTTTAAAAGATTTAGATGATTCATTAACATCATGTTATGTTAGTAGGCAAAAGTAATTTCTTTCACCATAATAAACTCACTACTATTATATAAACTAATATTATACAAACTAAAAAAGCATACATTATAATATTATCATTGGGGAAGATATAAGACATATTTAAAACAATCGCATTTGGTTAGTTTAAAATAGACTAACAAAAAGAGTAAATATGTTCTGGACAAATTTAATTGCGAATATTGCATATATATAGTATGATTTTATCAAATATTAATATATTTATATCATTAAAATATTACAAAAAAAATGAACGATAATATACACAGAGAAATCACTCAATTAACGCCTGAAGATAGTTTTTTAGTTTACGACAGAGTTAAAGATGATTTTGATTTCCCTATCCATTTTCATCCAGAATATGAATTAAACTTTATTCAAAGCGGAACAGGAGTTCGAAGAATTATTGGTGATCATATGGAAGAAATTGAAGAATACGAATTGGTATTAGTAGGCCCAAATCTTGTGCATGGCTGGGAGTTACATAATTGTGTTAACAAACGAATTCATGAAATAACAATCCATATTAACAACGATTTATTAGATGAAAAACTACTAAATAGGAAAATTTTTAAACCTATTAAAGATATGTTTTCCAGATCTAATCACGGAATCTTATTTTCAAAAAAAACGTGTAAAGAAATAGCTCCTAGACTTATCAATCTCTCTAAAATTCAAGGCATTGACTATTACTTAGAGTTTGTTTCGATTTTGTACGACTTATCCAATTCAAGAAAACAACGCATGCTTTCCACTTCATTCTCTCCTAAGGGGGATTTCGAAAATAGTACTAAGATCAAAAAAGTATATGATTATATTCAAGAGAACTACCATAAAAAAATATCGCTTACTGAAATCTCTGAATTGGTAAACATGAGTCCAGTTTCATTTAACAGGTTTATTAAAAACAGAACAGGAAAAACGTTTGTAATTTATGTAAACAATACCCGAATTAGTAAGGCCACAAGATTACTACTAGAATCTGATTTCAGCATTGGTGAAATAAGTTTTAAATGCGGGTTTAATAACATCGCAAACTTTAATCGTATTTTTAAAAGAGCAAAAAAATGCACCCCTAGTGAGTACAGAAGTGAATTTGTTGGTATAAAAAGAGTATTATAAAACCTTGTAATTACACATATTAGTACAATAAGCCTGTGATTTAACAGATTTTTTTGATATTATTTTATATCTAAAAGCACCTACATGTATGAAAATTCTTCAAATTTCGCCTTGAAAATATTAAATAATACCATCATTTGATTATTTAAGTTAATTACTCAGGCTTTCTTTTTTATAATTTTGATCAAAAATTGTAATCTAGGAATTAAATAAGTGTTTAAATTCTTAAACCACCAAATGATTTTATTTCACTTCAACAAGAATAGACCAATTAATTAAAATCGCTAAACCATAGTAGCTACTCATCGTGCTAGAATTATGCATGACAAATGCTTACGTTTAAAACATATGTTTAATCATTTAAAAATATTACTTGCTTCAACTTTAATTGCATTATTTATGGGCTGTACAGATACTAAGACTGATATACAAACAACAAAAACCAATAAAAGCACCTCTATTGAACAAGAAGTAGAATCCCTGCTTAGTAAAATGACCATAGAAGAAAAAGTGGGACAGATGAATCAATACAATGGCTTTTGGGATGTTACTGGTCCTGTTCCAAAAGACGGGAATGCTCAAAAAAAATATGAGCACTTAAAAAAAGGTTGGGTAGGTTCAATGTTAAATGTTAGAGGTGTAAAAGATGTAAAAACTGTTCAAAAAATAATTGTTGAAGAATCAAGATTAGGCATTCCTCTTATTATTGGTTTTGATGTTATCCATGGCTACAAAACATTAGGGCCCATTCCTTTAGCTGAAGCTGCAAGCTGGGACTTAAAGGCCATAGAGAAATCAGCCAGAACTGCAGCTATAGAATCTTCAGCTGCGGGTATAAATTGGACCTTTGCGCCAATGGTAGATATTTCAAGAGATGCACGTTGGGGAAGAGTTATGGAAGGTGCTGGAGAAGACCCCTATTTAGGTAGCCTTATTGCAAAGGCCAGAGTAAAAGGATTTCAAGGAGATGATCTTTCTAAAAACAATACCATTGCGGCTTGTGCAAAACATTTTGCAGCGTATGGATTTTCTGAATCTGGAAAAGATTATAACACTGTAGATATTGGCTCATCTACTTTATACAATGTTGTTTTGCCACCATTTAAAGCTGCTGCTGATGCCGGGGTAAAGACCATGATGAACGCTTTTAATGAATTAAATGGTGTTCCAGTTACTGGAAATTCTTTTTTACAACGCGACATTCTTAAAAAACAATGGGGTTTTAATGGTTTTGTTGTAAGCGATTGGGCATCAATAGCTGAAATGGCAAAATGGGGTTACAGTAAAGATCTCAAAGAGGCCGCTAAACAAGCTGCTATAGCAGGTTCTGATATGGATATGGAATCGAATGCCTATGTCACCGAACTCGTACAACTAGTAAAGAATGGTGAAGTTAAAGAAGCCTTAATTGATGAGGCAGTAAAGCGTATTTTACGTATTAAATTCGAGTTGGGATTATTTGAAGATCCTTATAAGTATTGTGATGAAGAAAGAGAAAAAGCAATCACTAATAGTAAAGCGCTACATGATGCAGCTTTAGATATTGCCAAAAAATCTATTGTGCTTTTAAAAAACGAAAAACAGTTATTACCTCTTAAAAAAGAAGGGCAAAAAATTGCTTTAATTGGCAGTCTTGCTGCTGATAAAAATAGCCCCTTAGGAAGTTGGCGACTAGCCTCAGACGATAATACTGCGGTCTCTGTATTAGAGGGAATGCAAGCGTATAAAAACAACCAATTAATGTATAGTAAAGGCGCTGATGTTGTTACAGGTCCCACTACTTTTGTTAATGAATTAATTATAAATACTACAGATAAAAGCGGCTTTAAAGACGCTATTGCTACTGCTAAAAAAGCCGATGTGGTGGTCATGGTACTTGGAGAACATGGTTTCCAGAGTGGAGAAGGACGAAGTAGAACCAACTTAGATTTACCGGGAGTACAGCAAGAATTATTAGAAGAGGTATATAAAATAAATAAAAATATTGTCTTAGTCCTTAACAATGGTAGACCCTTAACTATTGGCTGGGCTAAAGATCATATCCCTGCGATTGTTGAAGCATGGCATTTAGGTTCTCAAACTGGTAACGCCGTTGCAGAAGTTCTATATGGTGATTATAACCCTAGTGGAAAATTACCTATGACATTCCCTAAAAATGTTGGACAAGTCCCTATTTATTACAATTATAAAAGCACTGGACGAGAAAAAGAACTTATTGCGAACAATAAACCAATGGTATTTTGGACACATTATAGTGATGTTAGTAATGCCCCATTGTATCCTTTTGGCCACGGATTAAGTTATACTACTTTTAAATATGAACGTTTAAATGTAAATGGCAATGTTTTTAACATGGATGATGATATTAAAGTATCAGTCAACTTAACGAATACTGGTAAACTAAAAGGCAAAGAAGTCGTGCAATTGTATATTAGAGATTTATTTGCCAG
>CALDCO010000346.1 GCA_937937185.1 uncultured Flavobacteriaceae bacterium | reverse complement strand
TTTCTTGTGGCGGCACCCCTATTCTTGGATTAGATGTTTGGGAGCATGCCTATTATTTAAATTATCAAAACAGACGACCAGATTATATTGAAGCTTTTTTTAATGTTATTAATTGGAATGAAGTAGAGCGTCGTTATGCAGCGGCTAAATAAATAGAGATTGTATTTTACGAATAATATAAGCAGATCTTTATTGATCTGCTTTTTTGTTTTATGAAATGTTATGATTGACGACTTTCTAACTTAAACTTAAAAAGTTTAATACCAGTTCTGATTTAAAAATACTCAAATAAAACACAGTTGTTTTTGAATTTATGGCAAATAAAAAAGGTGAACAGATGTTCACCTTTTTTGCCCCAAATCTACCATGAACTTAACCTACTTATGTTATGGTAAGTTCAAATATAATTAAGAAAGAATTGAATTCCATTAAAATTAGACAAAGTGTTAAAAAATCGGATTAAGCGAAAAAAATCGCCGATAAGAGTAGTATTTCGAATATTTTTAAGTATGGAAATGGTTTAAACTTTTTTTAATTTGCTAAAAAAATGCTTTTCACGTCCATAATTTCTCAATTTTTGACTTCCGTAGCGCTGCTATACAACTAAAAAATTGCTATATCTGGTCACTAAACACTATTTTTCACTTAAATCAAAAAAGTTTAAACCACTTTATTAGGTATAAAAAAAGGCGAACAGATGTTCACCTTTTTTTGCCCCAAATCTACCATGAACTTAACCTACTTATGTTAATGGTGAAATAAATATATACTTAAAAATAACACTTCAGTAAAGAATTAGACCAAACGTCATTATTTTAGTTAACCTACAAATTTGGGTATAAAAAAAGGCGAACAGATGTTCACCTTTTTTTGCCCCAAATCTACCATGAACTTAACCTACTTATGTTAATGGTGAGATAAATATATACTTAAAAATGACACTTCAACAAAGTATTAGACCAAGCGTCATTATTTTAGTTTAAATGAACCTACGCTCTAATAATCTCTAATAAGCGCGTTCTTTATTTCCTTCATAGAAATTAATAAAGGCTCTGTTAACAACTCTATTTCCTCCAACTGTAGGGTAATTACCAGTAAAATACCAATCGCCTAAATTCTTAGGGCAAGCCTTATGAAGGTTTTCAACGGGTTGAAAAATAATGGTTACTTCAGCATTTACAGAATCGTCACTTAATAGTTCAGAAATCTTTTCAGAAATTTGTTCTGAAGTAAAACCACTATAAATATCTTTAACGAAATTTTTAACTTCTGTATCCTCTAGATTTACTTGCGCTTTACACTTTTTATAAACCTTTTCTACAAGTTCGTAATTATTATTTTCTTTAAGTAATTCTATAGCCGCTCTAAAAGCAACCAGGCTTTCTAAATTCGCCATATCTATCCCATAACAATCTGGATAACGTATTTGAGGCGCAGATGAAACGACTACAATTTTTTTAGGATGTAATCTGTCCATCATCTTAATAATACTCTTTTTTAATGTTGTTCCTCTTACAATGCTATCATCTATTATAACTAAATTATCGCTTGGTTTAATCACCCCATAGGTCACATCATAAACGTGAGCGACCAAATCGTCACGGCTACTATCTTCAGTAATAAAAGTTCTTAATTTCGCATCTTTAATCGCTATTTTCTCAATACGAGGGCGTTCTTTTAATATCTCTATAACTTGTTTTGAAGTAAGCTTCCCATTACCATTTAATATGGCTTGCGTTTTACGCTCATTAAGATACTCTTCAACGGTTTCAATCATTCCAAAGAAAGAAGTTTCAGCGGTATTTGGAATGTAAGAGAAAACAGTATTAGCGGTGTCTTTATCTATAGCCTTTAAGACTTCTGGCATTAATAATTTACCAAGCTCTTTTCGTTCTTGATAAATTTCGGCATCACTACCTCTTGAAAAATAAATGCGTTCGAAAGAACAAGCTTTGCGCTCTAAGGGTTCTAATATTTTTTTAAATGAAACCTTTCCAGATTTTTTTATAATAATGGCATGACCCGGATCAAGTTCTTTAACGTTATCAAATTCAACATTAAAAACAGTTTGAATAACAGGTCGCTCTGAGGCGACCACAACGACTTCATCATCTTTATAATAATAAACAGGGCGAATGCCAGCAGGATCTCTTAACACAAAGGAATCACCGTGACCCAAAAGTCCAGCCATTGCATAACCCCCATCCCAATTTTTAGCGGCGCGTCTTAATATTTTAGCGACATTTAATCGCTCTGCAATTAATGGCGAAGAATTACTTTTATTATAGCCTTCTTTTTTTAGTTTTTTGTACACTTTGCTCACCGAATCATCTAAAAAATGACCTATTTTTTCCATGATAGTAATGGTATCGGTATATTCTTTAGGATGTTGGCCCAAATCAATTAAATTCTTAAAAAGCTCTTTAACATTAGTCATGTTAAAATTTCCAGCTAAAATAAGGTTGCGATGCATCCAATTATTTTGTCTTAAAAACGGGTGCACACTTTCTACACTATTTTTCCCAAATGTACCATAACGAACATGCCCTAAAAGGACTTCGCCTATGTAAGGAATGTTTTTTTTCTGAAGTGCAACGTCGTTATTATACTCTGGATGCTCTGCGATTTCTTTATTGATTCGTTCGTTTATTTGGGCAAAAATATCTTGAATGGGTTGTTGTGCTACAGATCGCACACGACTTATATAGCGCTCGCCGGGTTTAGTGTCTAATTTAATACTCGCAAAACCCGCACCATCTTGACCACGATTATGCTGTTTTTCCATAAGTAGGTACATTTTATTTACACCATAAAAAGCACTTCCATATTTTTCCTTGTAGAATTCTAAAGGTTTTAAAAGTCGAATATGTGCTATTCCACATTCGTGTTTTAAAGCATCACTCATTAGTTATTGGGTTATTGTTAATTAGTTTATTTTCTATGTTAAGAATTAGTCATAAAAAACGCGCTTGTAATATTGAGCGCGTTGGTTTATACTAATCTTATTTTATAGAGGATTACTATTTTTTTTAAATGGGCCATTATAGAATTGTTTATGATCATTTAGACCTGTTAATTAAGGGTTTCAGTTAATGTAATTTCGAATTGCGTTAATGCTTTAAATTGCTGTAAACGTTTATGTATTTCGCTATTTTTTAAACTAATCATACGTTCTGTTCCAAATTTTTCAACACAAAAAGAAGCTAATGTAGAGCCGTAAATTACGGCATTTTTCATATTCTCAAAAGAAAGATCTCCTGTTTTTGAAAGATAACCCGCAAAGCCACCAGCAAATGTATCTCCTGCTCCTGTAGGATCAAAAACTTCCTTTAATGGCAAAGCAGGAGCATAAAATACTTGTTCATTATGAAATAATAGGGCTCCATGTTCTCCTTTTTTTATCACTACATATTTGGGACCTATTTCATGAATTTTTTGAGCAGCAACCACAAGTGAATATTCACCAGTTAATTGTCTGGCTTCTTCATCATTTATGGTAATGACATCTACATTTTTAATAACGTTAAGTAAATCGTTAAGTGCAATATCCATCCAAAAATTCATAGTATCCAAAATAGCTAACTTTGGTTTGCGAGTCATTTGGTCTAACACTCCTTGTTGTACCAAGGGATGTAAATTACCTAACATCACTATTTCGGCATCTTTATAATTTTCTGGAACGACAGGGTTAAAATGCTCTAAAACATTTAATTCGGTTACTAATGTATCTCGCGAATTCATATCGTTATGATATTTTCCACTCCAGAAAAACGTTTTACCTTCTTTTATAATTTCTATTCCAGAAATAGAGATGCCTCTATCTTCTAGAAGTGTTAAGTATTCTTGAGGCAAATCCCCTCCTACTACAGATACGGCCACTGCGTCAACATTAAAATTTGAGGCCGATAAACCAATATATGTAGCAGCGCCTCCTAATATTTTATCGGTTTTACCAAAAGGGGTTTCAATGGCATCAAAAGCAACGGTTCCTACAATTACTAATTTATTCATAAAGATAGTTTCTGAAACAATATGTAAATATACTGCGATTAATTACAAACTCATATTTTTTTATTAGGGGAATGTATTTGTTTTTGCTTTTTCAGCAACGTTTTGCAATTCTTTAAATGTATCATAAGGGCCTTTTATTAAGAGTGTATTAACCACAAAAGGCGGTAAGTTTCCTTCTGGGTTTAAAAAAAGCTGCTGCGTAACGATGGTTTTGTTTTCTTTCTCTTCTAAAAGCCAATGTCCCATTAATGTTTTAATTCTAATGGTTTCGGTTTTTTCTGGAATTTCCATAGGAAGGCTTTCCATGGTAAGTTTTATTTTTTTGGCCGATATTTTTTCAACCGTTAATAAGGTTACAATATCTCTATCTTTAATTGGCCAAGGTAAGGCCTTTTGAGCATAAAAAACATGCTTGTTTTTTTCTATTGGTTTAACATAATAACTAATACCCGGCCTGCAATTCTCATAATATTTAGGCGCTTCAAGGAGTGCTTTTAAAACCACATCAATAGAGGTTTTAAGCGATGTTACGGCCTTATATTCTTTAAAGTTAATATTTGGAAGCGATCTTGTGTAAATTTGAATGCCATTGGCATCCTTCTTTAATTGCCACTGTTGTTGCGCATGACTCATTACCGACACACAAAAAACAATAGCTATTAAAAAATCCTTGAACATGGTTTAGATTTAATTATAAAGTTTAGACTATTTTAGTGGGAAAAGCTTAAAAATAATTACAACAAAATAGTGTTAAATCTAACAGAAATTATTTTCGCCCAAAATCTGCAGGAATTTCTCCCCAGGCTTTAGTTTCCCATTTTACAATTGTAGTGGTATAGTCATTTTTTTTTAACCAAGAAATGGCACGATCTATTAATTTAAAAATGGGTTCGGTTTTTTCATCGCGGACTAATTTTGAATGACAAGCTTTTTTACGAATCCAACTCATCGCCGTTTTAGAATCGGTATACAAAATACGATCACTCTTCTGTTTTTTTAGAAAAGCCAATCCGTGAACAAGTGCTAAAAACTCTCCTATGTTATTAGTGCCTTGTTGAAAAGGGCCTTGAATAAATAATTGTTTTTTTGTTTTAGTATCTACCCCACGATATTCCATAATACCAGGGTTTCCACTTGAGGCAGCATCTACAGCTATGGAGTTGTAATTGGGAAGCCCTATTCTTTTAAGTTCAAGAGCGGAGAGTTCACTTTTAAAGGGTTTGTTTTTTCCAATGTAATCTTTGTAATTCCCCTTAAGTGCTTTTTTAGCCGCAGCAAAAGTAGAAAACGATTTATATTGAGCGCCTTGAAAATCTTTTATTTGTGCTTTACAATCGTCCCAGGTTTCAAAAACACCTGTTTTGTGTCCTTTCCAGACCGTATAGTATTTCTTCTTGTTTTTACTCATACCATCATTTCTGCATAAGCGTCCCGAAACTTCGAGATCATTAATTTAAGTTTTATTCTTCTTAGGAAGTTAATAAACGGTCAACCACTATAGGAAAATGTTCCATTTCCAATTTATGGATTTTTTTAGCAACATCTTCAGCAGAATCTGAGGCCAAAACAGCACATTTCGCCTGAAAAATAATGGCGCCTTCATCATATTGTGCGTTTACATAGTGAATGGTTATTCCTGTTTCAGATTCTTTTTTATTAACAACTGCTTCATGAACATGTTTTCCATACATGCCTTTTCCACCATATTTTGGTAAAAGTGAAGGGTGTATATTAATCACTCTATTAGGGAAATGATTTAAAATGAATTCAGGAAATTTCCAAAGAAAACCGGCTAAAATAATAAGGTCGGGCTCTATTGTTTTTAGAATATTTAAGACATCTTCGGTCTCTGAAAAAGCTATTTTATTAAAGGACAATGCGCTAATTTTCAATTTCTTACATCTATCTAATACTTTGGCACGGGGATTGTTAGTTAATACCTGAATTACAGACACATTGCCTCTTTTTTGAAAAAAATTAATCAAATTTTCAGCATTAGATCCGCTACCGGACGCAAAAATTACAAGACGTTTCATTTTATAGATTCACTGTTAAATTCTTCAAACAAAAAAAAGGATAAATATTAACAATTACAGGCGAATTCCCATTTTCTTTAAAACGAAAGATTAAATTCTAAACACATTTTTAAACTAAAGCTGTGTTTTGTCAATTAAAGTTTTTTATTTTTGCCACTTATTAAAACTAAAATTTATAAAAATTATGTCAGACATTGCATCAAGAGTAAAAGCGATCATCGTAGATAAATTGGGTGTTGACGAAAATGAAGTGGTAACAGATGCTAGCTTCACTAACGATTTAGGAGCAGATTCTTTGGATACTGTGGAGTTAATCATGGAATTCGAAAAAGAATTCGATATCCAAATTCCAGATGATCAAGCTGAGAACATTGCGACAGTAGGTCAAGCTATATCATACATTGAAGCTGCTAAATAAGCACTAGATTTTATGAAACTTAAGCGAGTTGTAGTAACAGGGTTAGGTGCACTAACACCAATTGGTAATACCGTAGAGGCGTTCTGGGAAGGACTTATTAACGGTAAGAGCGGTGCCGCGCCCATTACTTATTTTGATACTGAAAAGTTCAAAACTAAATTCGCATGTGAGTTAAAAAACTTTACAGCGACCGATTTTATAAATAAAAAAGAAGCGCGTAAAATGGACAGGTTTACACAGTACGCAATGGTCGCATCTGATGAGGCTATTGCGGACTCAAACCTAGACCTCGAAAACATTAACAAATACAGAGTTGGTGTGGTTTGGGGCGCAGGGATAGGAGGGCTAGAAACTTTTCAAAATGAAGTTTTAAACTACGCTGAAGGCGACGGCACGCCGCGTTTTAATCCTTTTTTTATCCCAAAAATGATTGCCGATATTGCTCCAGGAAACATTTCGATAAAAAATGGTTTTATGGGGCCTAATTATACAACTGTTTCTGCCTGTGCTTCTTCGGCAAATGCCATGATAGATGCACTAAATTTAATACGTTTAGGGCACTGTGATGTTATTGTTACTGGAGGTAGCGAAGCTGCTGTTACTATTGCAGGAATGGGCGGTTTTAATGCCATGCATGCCTTGTCTACGAGAAACGAAAGTCCGGAATCGGCGTCAAGACCTTTTGACTCAGAAAGAGATGGTTTTGTATTAGGTGAAGGTGCGGGTGCTATTATTTTAGAAGATTATGAGCATGCTACGGCTCGAGGCGCAAAAATTTATGCAGAATTATTAGGCGGTGGTTTGTCTTCTGATGCCCACCATATGACAGCTCCCCACCCAGAAGGAATAGGGGTTATGGCTGTAATGCGTAATTGCTTAGAAAATGCTGGGTTAAAACCAGAAGACGTAGACCATATTAATACCCATGGGACCTCTACACCCCTTGGTGATGTTGCAGAATTAAAAGCCATTACAGAGGTTTTTGGCGACCATGCCAAAACCATTAATATTAATTCTACAAAATCTATGACAGGACATTTACTAGGTGCAGCAGGCGCTATAGAATCTATCTCTGCTATATTAGCTATGGAACATGGTATTGTTCCTCCAACGATTAATCATAGTAACGTCGATGAAAATATAAATTCAGAATTAAACTTAACACTTAATAAACCGCAAAAAAGAGCTGTAAAAATAGCGATGAGTAATACCTTTGGTTTCGGAGGCCATAATGCTTGTGTCGTTTTTAAAAAATTTGACTAATCGTAAGAATGAACTTCATTCGTAACATATTCAGTTCTCGTTCTAACAATAACGAGGATTTTTTTATGTCTATTTTTAAAGTGGTTGGTTACAAACCTAAAACTATAAAATTTTTCAAAACGGCGTTTACACACCGTTCAATGAATATTAAAAATAAAGAAGGGCATACTGTTAATTATGAGCGTCTAGAGTTTTTAGGAGACGCCATGTTAAGTGCAGTAATCGCTCACCATTTATATGTCGAAGTACCAAGTGGAGATGAAGGTTACCTAACGAAAATGCGCTCTAAAGTAGTGAGTCGTGAGCATTTAAATGAATTGGGGAAAAGCTTAAATCTCATTGATTTAGTAGAGAGTAAAATTCCTAGAGGACAGTTTGGAGACAATATTCATGGTAATTTATTTGAAGCATTAGTCGGGGCTATTTTTTTAGACAAGGGTTATAAACAGTGTGAAGATTTTATTTATAAATGTGTGATTTTACCCTATGTTGATATTGAGAAATTAGAGGGAAAAGTGATTAGCTATAAAAGCTTACTTATAGAGTGGTGCCAAAAAGAAAAAAGAACCTTTGATTACAATGTTTATGAAGATACAGGGAACGATGATACAAGACATTTTTCTGTTAAGTTATCGATTAATAATAAAATTGTAGCAAAAGCCAGAGCGACTTCCAAAAAGAAAGCAGAAGAAAAAGCTTCAAAACGTGCTTTTTTTGTATTTCAAAATCAAATTTCTAGGGGTTTATAATATGTGATAAACAATCGCTCCATATTCACTACTTGGAATTTCTGAAAAATCAGTTATAGCATCACTTTTAAAATAGGGTAAACCTCTTTTTAAGATTTTTTTATCAATGAAATTGCTCAAATTCGTTTAAAGGTATTTTCATTGGATAGATTAAAATGCTTAATCTGATTTTAAGACTGGTTTTTTTTCTAAATCATAAATCGTTTCAGATATTTCAACTCTAAACCATTGTTTAAACATTTTATAATTGCGTTTTTGAGGCCATTCTTTTTTGTTAGTATGCCAATCATACAACACCATTGTAAATAACTTATCGAATTTCTTTTTTAGAAATTTTTCTAAATCAGTTATGTCGCCATCAATCAAATAGATATCAATATCGATCTCATCCATCTTTTTGTTAGGATATAAATTATTGTGCCAATCTATAAATGGCTGTTTGGGCTTTACAATAATGGCACTTCTGTTAATGTAGTTTTCTTCAAAATCTTCTTCTAAAAATGAAAGCGGCTCATCTATTTCGTCTAGCAAATTAGAAAGGTAAGATTCCCTTTCTTCGGTTACAACGCTTAATATGGAGTCACCTCCATATCCCTCCTCTATCTCAAAATCAACTATAAATTTTTCATATTCTTTAAACTTTTCGGTTTTGTAATCAATCATTCTATTTAATACTGCAAAATCAATATCCATTTTAGGAATATCTTTTGTTATTTTATCAAATTCTTCGAGAGGGATAATCGTTTTTAAATTTCCAAAGTTCCAAGCATTAATTGCAAAATCAAAAATATCTTCTTGATATATAAAAACTTTTAAATCATCCATAAATGGATATATAAATTGCTCTAATAATTCGGAATACTTAACTCCTGTATTAGGAACAACTTTTTTGTTTCCAAACAAATCAATTACTTTATTACTCATTTTTTTCACATTAGTATTTTACAAAAATAAGAATTTATAAAAAAAAGAATTAACCTAGCTCAAGAAACATCATAAAGTAAAAAGGTGAAAAATATTGTATTTATTATAAGCTAGAGTATAGAAAAAAGCCTTTGATAGCAGCCATTTTTGGCATTAGTTTTTTTTAGCTATCTATTTTTTAAGACTCTAAAATAAATATGATTAATACGTGAGTCAATAAACAAATCCCTAATCTAAATAGAAATTCTACAAAGTACTTTTTTCATAATTATTGTTAACCTCTCGGCGTCTTTTAAAACCAGATGAATTTCACTCCAAGCCACTCGCAAAACAAATAATAGTCTTCCATCATACGGCTTTTTTTACGCAGGCCTAAATTAGCCTTTTCAATTGGTAAAGTCCATTTTTTAATGATAGAATTAGGTGTGAAAATTGTTTCTTGATCTTTGGGACATTCTTTCGTACCTGTAAGATCAAAGTCACTTCCATTTTCAAAAAAGACGACACTACAACGATTTCGTAGTATTTAATTACTAAGATTCAAGAAAAGCTAGGTACAGTGATGGTTTTAAATATTATATTTACGCTATAATTATGCGTAAAATGGCAGTACGTAAACTTGTTTTAGACGATTTTATTGAAGAAGATAACTTTACTCTCATTGGGATTCATTGCGTTATTGAAGATTACAGATTAGCTTATCTTCTAAATAAAGCTTTAAATATCGGTTTACAAAGACGCTTTAAGGACCTTACCAATTCTAATAAAACAGCCGCTTATTCCTTATATGAATGGAAAGATACTTTACACTATAATATGTGGAATTTAGTAGCGAATAATTGCAAAGTCGAGAGTAAAAGTAAATCCAATAAATTAAATTTATTATTTTCTAATTATCAAAATGTTACTAAATCGCATCAGTTAGTACCAGAGTTTAAAAAAGCAAATTATTTACTTAAAATAGAGGATAGCATTCAAGGGAGAGGCATCCAGAATATATTAAAAAAAGTACTCGAAATTTCTCAAATTATTACAGCCTACATCATAGAGACGAACCAATTAAAATCGAAAGATAATTTAATATTTAACTAATGCTAAAGAGAAAAAAAACCAAAATTGTTGCCACCCTAGGACCAGCAACAAGTACGAAGACGGTATTGAAAAAAATGCTAGACGAAGGGGCTAACGTATTTAGAATTAATTTCTCTCATGCCGATTACGAAGATGTAAAAGCACGCGTAAAAATGATTAGAGAATTAAATGATAAATATGGTTACAACGCAGCGATATTAGCCGATTTACAAGGCCCGAAATTGCGTGTTGGCGTGATGAAAGAAGAAGTCGTTGTAAAAAAAGGCGATAGAATTATATTTGCAACCGGAGCACGTTTTGAAGGCACTAAGGAGCGTGTATATATGACTTACGATAACTTCCCTCAAGATGCCAAGCCAGGAGAGCGCATACTATTAGATGACGGGAAATTAATTTTCGAAGTTGAATCTACCGATAAAAAGAAAGAAGTTGTTGCTAAAGTTATTCAAGGAGGTCCTTTAAAATCTAAGAAAGGAGTTAACCTTCCAAATACTAATATCTCTCAGCCAGCATTAACAGAAAAAGATATTAAAGACGCCATTTTTGCTTGTAGTTTAAATGTAGATTGGATGGCTCTATCTTTTGTTCGGCATGCTGAAGATTTAATGGAACTTCAAGAGCTCATTAAAAAACATAGCAGTCATAAAATACCGATTGTTGCTAAAATTGAAAAACCAGAGGGTGTAGAAAATATAGATAAAATAGTGGCGTACTGTGACGGGTTAATGGTTGCTCGTGGTGATTTGGGAGTAGAAGTCCCCGCCGAAGAAGTACCGCTTATTCAAAAACAATTAGTCCTTAGAGCTAAGCGCGCTAGAATTCCGGTAATAATAGCCACGCAAATGATGGAGACCATGATCTCTAGTTTAACACCAACTCGTGCCGAGGTAAATGATGTTGCCAACTCTGTTATGGATGGTGCAGATGCGGTAATGCTTTCAGGAGAAACCAGTGTTGGAAAGTACCCTGTAGAAGTTATTAAACAGATGGCCAGTATTATTCGTAGTGTAGAAGACTCTAATTTAATACATGTGCCTCAGGAACCGCCACACATTCGCACAAAACGCTACATTACTAAATCTATTTGTTATCACGCTGCCCATATGGCAAATGAAATTAATGCGAGCGGGATTTCAACATTAACAAACAGTGGCTATACGGCTTTTCAAATTTCTGCTTGGCGGCCTAGTGCTCATATCCTAGTATTTACCTCAAACAAACGCATTTTAACGCAACTTAATTTATTGTGGGGCGTTAAGGCATTCTATTACGATAAGTTTGTAAGTACCGATGAAACTATTGAGGATGTAAATGCCATGGCTCAAAAAATGGGATACTTAACCAAAGGAGATATGCTCGTAAGTTTAGCAGCAATGCCTATTCAAGAAAAAGGAATGGTGAATACC
>CALDCO010000345.1 GCA_937937185.1 uncultured Flavobacteriaceae bacterium | reverse complement strand
GCTAGCGCTCGTCTGTGACGGGTGCCGTGCATGAGTGCTAAGAAAAGAATATACAAAAGCCTTTACAGAAACGTAAAGGCTTTTGTATTTTAGCTGCATGAGTAGGAAGTATAAATTTCTTAACAAATCAGGATTATATTTTGTGAGTTTTGCAACTGTAAATTGGATAGACGTATTTACAAGGTCAGTTTACTTTAAAATTTTAGAAGACAGTGTAAGTTATTGCAGAACTCAAAAAGGCATGGAATTATACTGTTATTGCTTTATGCCTAGTCATGTTCATTTAATATTTAGATCTGCAAATGATGAACCTTCCGAATTATTAAGAGCATTCAAAAAACATACGTCTAAGAAGGTTATAGAAACCATAGAAAATAATAAACAGGAAAGCAGACGAGAATGGTTATTATGGATGTTTGAACGAGCTGGTAAAAAGAAAGGAAATATAACAAAATATCAATTTTGGCAGCATCATAATAAGCCTATAGAACTATGGAGTGAAGCTGTAATAAAACAAAAAATAGATTATATACATAATAACCCAGTAGTTTCAGGTTTTGTTACAGATCCAACACATTGGAAATACTCTAGTGCTAGAAATTTTCAAGATGATAATACTATTTTAGAAATAGATAGTACTGGGTTTTTAGGTTAATTGTATTTACTTCTTAACTTACTCATACTCGGCACTCGGCACAGACGAGCGCTAGCGGTGAATATAAATACCTCTGTTTTCTTTAAGCAATACACCCTTCAAAATTCAAAAATAAAATTGAAGTAATAAATTTTAAACTTCAATATATTATTACGGCTTTGTTTCGTAAATTCGTGATCTCTTAAAAACGACTAAAATTAGACTGATGAGTAAATACGATATTATTGTTCTTGGAAGTGGTCCTGGAGGCTATGTTACTGCGATTAGAGCCTCACAATTAGGATTTAAAACGGCTATTGTAGAAAAAGAAAATCTTGGAGGCGTGTGTTTAAATTGGGGGTGTATTCCTACAAAAGCACTTTTAAAATCAGCTCAGGTTTTTGAATACTTACAGCATGCAAGTGATTATGGCTTAACGGTTAAAGAATATGATAAAGATTTCGATGCTGTAGTAAACCGAAGTAGAAACGTTGCCGATGGCATGAGTAAAGGGGTACAGTTTTTAATGAAAAAAAATAAGATCGATGTAATTAATGGTTTTGGGAAAATAAAAGCTGGTAAAAAAGTTGATGTTGAAGGAAAAGAATACAGTGGCGATCATATTATTATAGCAACAGGAGCGCGCTCTCGCGAATTACCAAGCTTACCGCAAGATGGGAAAAAAGTAATAGGCTACAGACAGGCGATGACCTTAAAAAAGCAACCTAAAAAAATGATCGTTGTGGGATCTGGTGCTATAGGTATTGAATTTGCGTATTTTTATAATGCCATGGGAACAGAGGTGACTGTGGTAGAATATTTACCTAATATTGTTCCAGTAGAAGATACAGATGTATCCAAGCAATTAGAGCGTACTTTCAAAAAGAGTGGTATTAAAATTATGACTTCAGCCGAAGTTACTAAAGTTGATACTTCTGGAAAAGGGGTTACTGCAACCATAAAAACTAAAAAAGGAGAAGAAACACTTCAAGCAGACATTGTATTGTCTGCGGTAGGTATAAAAACCAATATAGAAAATATTGGTCTTGAAGAGGTTGGTATCGCTGTAGACCGTGATAAAATATTAGTAAACGACTATTATCAAACCAATATTCCTGGTTATTACGCTATTGGGGATGTCACTCCTGGACAAGCTTTAGCACATGTTGCTTCTGCTGAAGGCATTTTATGTGTCGAAAAAATAGCAGGACACCACGTTGAAGCCATAGATTATGGTAATATTCCCGGTTGCACTTATTGTTCACCTGAAATTGCAAGTGTTGGCTTAACCGAAAAGCAAGCTAAAGATCAAGGATTAGATATAAAAGTAGGAAAATTCCCTTTTTCGGCTTCGGGAAAAGCAAGTGCTTCTGGAGCTAAAGATGGTTTTGTAAAAGTGATTTTTGATGCAAAATACGGAGAATGGTTGGGTTGCCATATGATTGGAGCTGGAGTTACCGATATGATTGCAGAAGCTGTATTAGGCAGAAAATTAGAAACTACTGGGCATGAAGTTCTAAAAGCCATTCACCCACACCCTACTATGAGTGAAGCGGTAATGGAAGCCGTTGCTGATGCTTATGATGAAGTGATCCATTTGTAAAAAAATGAAATCATATAATTTAATTGCGCTCTCAAAAAAACCTCAAATGAGTTCAATACTGCATCTATTAAAATAAATAGTTTTAAAATTGGTATCCTATAGAAACTTGAATTACAGCATTTGTTTGCTTAAAATCACTGTCATTAGAATTATCAGTTATATTTGATAAACCTAAATTATATCGAGCTCCAAATAATAAACCACTTTCTAGTTTATAACCCAAACCTACATTAGCTCCAAAATCAATACCTTTAAAAAGCCGTTTTACATCTACATAATCAGAATCAGTTAAGGGCACAACTAAAGTAAATATACGACTATGTTCAATATTCGCTTTTGCAGAAAGTAACCATCCGATTTGTGGACCAACTTCAAAACTAAATCCTTCAGTGATATAAAATTTCCCCATTAGTGGAACATTAAGATAATCTAAATTAATAGGTTCTTCCGCCCCTGGATCAATTCCGAAATCGACCAACCCAGATAAAATAATTTTTGTTCCTTGTGAAGAGTAAATTAGTTCAGGTTGAAAGGATATCTTTTCTGTAATTTCAAATTCAACTAATGCACCAACGTGAAAAGATAATCTAGAGTCTAAATTATCTGTTCTGTCTCCTTCAATTGAAGCAATGTTAACACCAGCTTTAGCTCCAAAACTGATATCTTGAGCTTGTAAAGCTGTTAATCCTATAGTAGTAAAGATTGCTAATAATAATTTTTTCATAAAATCAAGGTTTATTCTATTTCTACTCGTTCTAATTTAGGTAAATTTCATTAAAAAAAAAGCCGAAGTTAAAAACTTCAGCTTTTTTATAATTTTATAATTTCGATATTGGTTTACATTCCTAAAGAATATTGTATTCCGACTCCTAAAACACTTAC
>CALDCO010000344.1 GCA_937937185.1 uncultured Flavobacteriaceae bacterium | reverse complement strand
GACTATTCTTAAAATTATTCTTTACTCAAGAAATATTCAATAGTGGCTTTTATTTCTCCATTAATCTTATAATGGGCTTTAATTGGATAATTGTCATCATTATAAGAATAGTCATAGGCTTCAGTTATATGGCCATCTTCGCCACTACTCTTAATATTTGAAATGTTATTACGACTTGCATTTATATGTATTCCACTTAATGCCGCTTCATTCAATAATTGTAGTGTTTTAAAGGCATGTATGTTTTTAAATAACCCATTTTTATTATCGTAAAAATAATTAATGTTATCATTCTCTCGTATTCTATTACCGTTATTATAATAGACTAATTCATCTTTAACAAAATGAGTTTGAGAATCATGATTACCATTGAATATTTTTAATACTTTATCTGTACTATTAAGATCCTGTATCTCAAATTTAATAGCTTGGTCTTCAGATTCAATATTATTATCTGTATTATGATAAAAATCTGTGTATGAAATTAACTCATTGGCTTCATTATAAGTAAAAGAGGTGTATACATAAGCTCCAGTATTTACATCCTTAGTAATACCTTTAAGTAAACCATTAGTGTCGTAAGTAAATGTAGTAAACCTATTATTAAGTTCCTCTATTCGTATTAATTTATTTCCTTCATAAACAAAATCTATAACTTCAACGGTTCCATTGTCCCATATTGCGACTATTTTATTAACTAGAACATTATCTGTATTTTTTGAAGAATCACTTAATTCATTTTCACTACAGGAAAATATTAAGAGGTTAATGGCGAATAAGTAAATTAATTTTTTCATAGGTTTGGGTTTAAATAAAGCATACAAATAAACATTTTTTAACGACAAAAAACAAATATTATCGATGAAATGTAATGTTAAGCTAAAATGCTCAATACTTTTTGCTGTAATTCTGGAACAATAAGCGTTTCAAACCAAGGGTTCTTAGCGCGCCAAAATCGATTAGTTGGCGAGGGATGAGGAATAGGAAAATATTTAGGTAAATACGATTTATAATCCCCAACGGTTTCGGTGAGTGTTTTTTTAGCAGTTTGTTTTAAATAATACTTTTGAGCATACCCGCCTATTAATATTACTAATTCTATTTTTGGCATTTGCTTTAATAAAAGGTCATGCCATTGCGGAGCACATTCTGGCCTTGGAGGTAAATCTCCTGTTTTGCCTTTCCCGGGGTAACAAAAGCCCATGGGGACTATTGCAAATTTATTAGTGTTGTAGAAATCGTCATTACTTACATTTAACCATTGTCGCAATTTTTTACCACTTTGGTCGTCCCAAGGAATTCCTGATACATGTACTTTTGTTCCTGGTGCTTGACCAATAATTACAATTTTCGAATTTTTATGTGCTGAAACTACGGGTCTTGGCCCTAATGCCAAATGCTCGTTACAAATGTTGCATTGCCTTATTTCATTTAATAATGTCTCCATGTATTAGAGATTACTCTTACTTCTTTTTTAATGGTTCGCCTTGAAAAGACAAGCCCTCAAAACCTGTTTTTATGAAATTTCTAATATTTTGATGCCCTTTTCCATTTGGGTCGTTTAGCACTTCTTCAAAATAAAATTGCCCAAAACAAGCCAAAGTTTCTTGTTGAGTGAGTCCTTGCATTTTAGCAAACGCGAGTAATTTACAAGACCCTGAATTTTCGTTATGCTTATTGGTTAGCGCTCCGTTTTTAAAGGCCGTTGGTGAAAACTCATAATTGGTTTCAATAACTGCCATAGTATCCTCGAACTTTAGGGCTTCTGGCGCGTCTTTTAGTTTGTTTTTAAATACTTCTATTTTCATAAATTAGATTTTACTTTTCCCGCCAACGACAATAACAATCTCTCCTTTAGGTGGTTTATTAGTATAGTATCCTAAGAGTTCTTTTGCTGTACCGCGTATGGTCTCTTCATATAATTTGGTGAGTTCTCTAGATACAGAAATGGGTCGATCTTCGCCAAAATACTCACAAAAGTGACTTAGTGTTTTTATTAATTTGTGCGGGGACTCATAAAAAATTAGCGTTCGGGTTTCTTCCGCTAGAAGAAGTAATCGAGTTTGCCGCCCTTTTTTTACGGGTAAAAATCCTTCAAACACAAATTTATCGTTTGGCAAACCGCTATTTACTAATGCGGGCACAAAAGCGGTGGCTCCGGGTAAGCAATCTACCTCAATATTATTTTCTAAGCACGCTCTGGTTAATAAAAAACCAGGGTCTGAAATTGCGGGTGTTCCAGCATCACTAATTAAAGCAATAGTTTCTGCATTTTTAAGCTTCATTATTATATGCGACACCGTTTTATGTTCGTTGTGCATATGGTGACTTTGCATTGGCGTGGTAATGTTATAGTGCTTTAATAATTTACCTGAGGTACGGGTGTCTTCTGCTAAAATTAAATCAACTGTTTTTAGTACAGAAACCGCTCTAAACGTCATATCTTCTAGGTTTCCAATAGGTGTAGGAACAATATAAAGTTTACTCATCTGTCCTTACTATTTTCCCTAAAAAATAAGACGTTAATATTAATGGTATTGCCAATACAGAAAGCCCTATTGCATGGCCTGCATTGTAATGAGCAGCTGTGGCCAAAACCACATCGAAAAAAAAACCGGCATAGGCCCATTCAGTTAACCAATGGCTTTTACGCCATAAAATAACTAGAACGCCTAAAATTTTTAAAATGGCTAATGGATAAACAAGATAGGTAGGGTAATTAAAAAACTTAAAAAAGCCTTTAATCATTTCCGTTTTGGTAAAATACATGCCAGCAGAGTATAACATAATACCACATAAAGCAATTGTTGTTACCCAATATAAAATGTGTTTTAATTTCACTTTTGTGTAGAATTTTTATGTTGCAGAATAATGGTTTCTTTTATGTGAAATAGTAAAGAAGAATAAGGAGGTTACGTTAAATCCTGTATAGAAATGGTATAAGATCTTTAACACTTAAAAGCTCAATCGAATTTTGTTTCTATAATGTGCATAAAACGAGCTTCATACTCCTCTTTCCCTTCCCAATTATTATAATCTGGACGCACCATATCTACAATAAATCGTTGCGCTTCAGTATAAGAATTAACGGTATTTAATTGTGAGACCACACGATCGTAATCGCTACTTTGGCCGTCAAACAAATGTTTTATAAACGCCAATTTATCGTTTAATCCTATGTTATTGAAATCTCCTGTTTTAAGTTTATCGTTTAGCGATTTTTTATCGGCTTTCACTTTTGAGGCCGCTTCAGACTCCTCTACCTTATCAAAAACAGGAGTATCTTTAAAATCGGCCGTAATGTCTTCCAAATCGTTTTTATGAAATTTTGAAGTGTTGTTATTGGTCACCTCTTCTATTAAAGCATCTACTTGTTGCGTCTCTTGAGGCATTTGAGCAACAATATCCTTAATTTTTTCCATAACAGGCTCCATTATGGCATCCTCTCCAGTATCGTCTAAATTAACATAAACCTTATCTTCTACTTCTATCGAATCTGTTACCGTATTGTTAAATGCGGTATCTAGCATCCCAAAAAAGGAAGATCCGCTTCCTATTTTAGGGAAGTCTTCTTCAAAGTTTTCTTGAGCAAATTTTAAAACGGTTAGTTTTTCATAAAGCGCAGAAACTTCTTTGTGCATTTTATTAACATCTTCTTTCCCTTTCAATTTTAGAATCTTATGAGCAATGCTCATTAATTCTGATTCTAACTTCTTCTTCATAAAATTTAATTTTTGTTTTAATATTAATAGACCTTTGTTTTTTAATAAATTTAACCCACCTTTATGGTAATATGATATGTACCCTCTAAAAATAGGATTTATTGTTAAAGGAATTGTTACTTTTTCTTTAAAAGAACTCATAAAACATAAACTGAATCACGGCTTGCCTTTCTATCGAAAATAGAAAGGAAAAAAGGTCAATTTATTGCATTAGTGTTCTATTTATAAATGGTATTTTTATCGATTTAGTGCTAAAATTACGAAATGTTTCTTGAAAATACAGTAAATCAAAAAGAACAATTTGGTTGGATTGAAGTGATTTGCGGATCTATGTTCTCTGGAAAAACAGAAGAATTAATCCGAAGGTTAAAACGCGCGCAGTTTGCGAAACAAAAAGTAGAGATCTTTAAACCCACAGTAGATGTGCGTTATAACAGTGAAATGGTTGTTTCGCATGATGCCAATGAAATTCGTTCTACGCCAGTGCCTGCGGCTGCTAATATTCCTATTTTAGCAGATCATTGTGATGTTGTAGGTATTGATGAAGCACAGTTTTTTGATGATGAAATTGTTACCGTTTGTAATGACCTTGCAAATAAAGGTGTTCGAGTTATTGTTGCTGGATTAGATATGGATTTTAAAGGCCATCCTTTTGGTCCTATGCCCAACCTTATGGCTACCGCCGAATATGTAACTAAAGTTCATGCGGTTTGTACGCGAACGGGTAATTTAGCCCAGTTTAGTTATAGAAAATCTAAAAACGATGCACTTGTTTTATTAGGAGAAACCGAAGATTATGAACCACTGAGTCGTGCTGCTTATTACAAGGCAACCCTACGCGAAAAAACAAAACACCTAAGCCTGAACGATGCCAAAGACCTCTCAAAAAAATCCAATAAAAAAGATGTCTAAAGTACAAGAAACAGTTCTTGAAATAGACTTAAGAGCCTTAAAGCACAATTTTGAGTTTATTAAATCGAAACTTAATAACAACACCAAACTCCTAGCGGTTGTTAAAGCCTTTGCTTATGGCAGCGATGCTGAAGAAGTGTCGCTATATTTACAAAATTTAGATCTCGATTATTTTGCTGTCGCTTATGTATATGAAGGCGTTGCATTAAGAAAAGCAGGGATTACCTTACCTATTTTGGTTTTGCACCCGCAACCAGACAACTTTAATTTAGCCATTGAATACCATTTAGAACCCAGTATGTATTCCCTACGTATTTTAGACCATTTTATTCTTATGGCTGAAAAGAAAAAACAAATCAATTATCCAGTACACATAAAATTTAATACTGGGTTAAATCGATTAGGGTTTTCTAAAACCGATATGACGGGCATTATAAAGAAATTAAAAACAACGCCAACCATTAAAGTAAAATCGATTTTTTCGCATTTGGCAGCTAGTGAAGATGTAAATGAAGCGGCTTTTACTAAGAATCAAATAGACGCTTTTAAATTAATTTCTAAAAAATTTATTAAACAGCTTGATTATAAACCCATGGTGCATCAATGCAATACTTCAGGTATTGTAAATTATCCTGAAGCACATTTTGACATGGTTAGAAGTGGCATAGGCTTATATGGGTTCGGGAACGACCCAAAAATTAATAAATTCTTAAAACCCGTTGCGTCCTTAAAAACGGTGATTTCTCAAATACATACTCTAAAAAAAGGAGAAAGTTTAGGCTATAACCGTGCATTCATTGCCTCAAAGCCTACTAGAACAGCAACCCTACCTATTGGCCATGCCGATGGCATTAGTAGGCAATTTGGAAATGGAAATGGGTATGTGATAATAAACACTAAAAAAGCGCCCATTATAGGAAATGTTTGTATGGACATGATCATGGTAGAAGTAACACATATTAATTGCAATGAAGGCGATGAAGTAATCATTTTTGATAAAGAATATACTGCTGAAAATTTATCTGAAGCCATTCGGTCTATACCTTATGAATTACTTACAGCCGTATCTCAACGTGTAAAACGATTCTTTTATCGGTAATTTCTATTTATTTCTTTAAAAATGTTAAAGCTTGTTAAAATAATTTAAGTACATTGTCACAACATTAAATTAAACATTAACTAATTAAATTTAAAAACATGTTAAAAGAATTTAAGGATTTTATTATGACTGGAAATGTGATTGATTTCGCAGTTGCAGTTATTATGGCTGGTGCCTTGGGCGCAGTTATTAATGGTTTTGTTTCTAAAATAGCCATGCCGCTTATTGGTCTTGTAACTGGAGGAGTTAGTTTCTCTGATAAATTTTGGACTCCAGGGGATACAAATTTCAAAACTGTAGCTGAAGCTAAAGAAGCTGGTGTTGCAGCTGTAGAATATGGTGCATGGATTGATACCATAATTAGTTTAATTGTGGTAGGGTTCGTTATGTTCTTAATTGTTAAAGCATATAACAAAACTAAAAAACCTGTTGAGGAAGCACCTGCTGGACCAACAGATAATGAACTTCTTATTGAAATTAGAGATGCTTTGAAAAAGTAATTTCTAAACATAACAATTTGTTAAATAAATAACAATTCGTTATTTATTGTTAAAAGACTTCATTTTTAGAAATTTGAAGTCTTTTTTTTGCTCTAAACGTATAATTAATGTCTAATTTTGTGGTCTTAAAATTTATTAATATAACACCTAAGTAAATGAGAGTAGCTGTCGTTGGTGC
>CALDCO010000343.1 GCA_937937185.1 uncultured Flavobacteriaceae bacterium | reverse complement strand
CTCATGGTTAGCCATAGGTTTCAATATTTTAGCTGCAATATTTGCTGCTTTGGCCTTATTATTAGATTTCGATTTTATAGAACGTTATAAAAATAAAGCGTCAAAAGATAAAGAATGGTTAGCCACTTGGGGCTTATTAGTCACTATTGTTTGGTTGTATGTAGAAATTTTAAGATTGATGAGAAAGCTTGCCATCCGGTTTTAATCTAATGTGATTTCAATATAAGAAAATGTAGATAGCACTTAGGTATGTTAATTTACTAAAATCTCTAAAGGCAATTTATAGGCTGTTTTTACTTGTTGGCCTCGTTTTATCGCCGGAAATATTTTAGGCAAATGTTCTAAACTCTCACTTATTTTAGTAGTAATTTCTGGGATTTCTATTTTGGTTAATTCGCTAACCTTTATATCTGTTATATTTAGGATGCCTTCTTCAGAAATTTTAAAAGCAATGACAATAGTATCTTTAACATCTTGTGTGACTACTATTCTTTCTTTCTGAAGACTTTCAAGAATATAATTTGAAAGCGTCGATTCAAAACAAACTTTCTTTTCTGCCTCTATTAAAGTGCTATCGCAAGATGAAAATGTAGGGTAGACATCGACCTCGTTCCAACTAAATGTTTTTAGCTCTTCTTCTAAAATGGCTTCAGGCGTTGTTTTTTTTACATTAAAATAGCCGCACGAAGTAAGCGTTAATAGTATAAGAAAAAGGGAAATTCTGTTCATAATATCTATCAATGCTGAAAAATACAATATTTTAGTTAGTTTTTATTAATGAATGGCTTTAATCCCTTTTAAAGTTGGAACCACTGGTGATACGATTTTAATAGAGACGCCCAGACAACTTCTATTTTATTTATTTTTTAGCTATCGTTTTAAGGTAAAGTGCGCCTTAAATTCACTTCTTGCATTTGTATTAGGTTCGTTATAATCTAACATAAACCAATAATCATCACTTGGCATTAATTGGTTATTAAATGTACCATCCCATCCAGAGCTGCTTGGACTCATTTTTTTTAACAATTTTCCATAACGGTCAAAAATATAAATTTGTGCTTCCGGTTGGTTGGCGAGACCTACAATGTTCCATAGGTCATGAAAGCCGTCTCCATTTGGAGTAAAGTACAACGGGTAATCTAGTACCGTTACGGTTACACTAGCAATCCCACAACCATTAACATCTCTAGCTTCAACTGTATGCACTCCAGCGGCTACATTTTCAAAAGTATAAGTACCATCATTAGGAAGGTTACTTACCCAAGACCCGCCATCTAAACTAAATTCATAGGCAGCGTCACCATTATTTAAAGGCGCCCCGTTTGTGGCGGTAGCTAAAATAGTATTTCTTTCAACAAAAGCTAAAGAAACCTGATTTGCAGTAAGAAAAGGCACGGCACTTTCATTTACCATGGTTATGGTATTAGGATCATTAATATTAGTTGCACACCCTGTTAATCTATTGGTTGCAATTACATTGTAAATTCCAGTTTGTGTTGGTGTATAACTGCTGTTAACCGCTCCCCCTATTAACATGCCATCTAAATACCATTCAAAACTGTAATCTGCAATATTTAGCCCAGTATCTATTACTGCGAGTGGTGGAACTTCAGAGCCATCGGCATCAATACAAATGGTATAATTGTTCTGTAAATCGAAACTTGGAATAGGATTAACTTCTAAAATTAGTTCTCCTAAAGCAAAACAATCAGAATTGTTATTATCTACTCTTGTAAAAATTGTTTGCGGGTTAGTGATATTGTCATAGGGCGAAGTTAAAGCATTGATTGCAGCTTCAGCATCTGCTTGGCTTTCATAATAACTTACCGTATTTGTCGCGGGATCTTGCCCATTTAATACCGCTGCATTTTGACTTTCTAAATTGAAAGCAACCCTATCGTTATTTGGGTTTCCATCAAATTCCGTATTATCATCACACAAGGCATAAACCGTATTGGTTACAGTAGGAGTAGGCGCAACTTCTAGATCTAAGCTTGTAGTCGCAAAACATTCATCAGAGCGGTTTTCTACTCTTGCATATACTGTTTTCGTTACAGACTCATAGGGACTTACCAATGCATTTACACCCAGATTGGCATCTGCTATGGTTTCGTGGTAAGTAATTCTATAATCGGGATTGGCATCACTAATTTCTTCGCTTTTCGATTCTAAATCGAAAGTCGCTAGATCGTCTGTTGTATCTTCATCACAAGAAACAAGAGGTTGAGGGCTTATTACTTCAGGTACAAGATAGACCGTAACGGTTTGCATTGAAGATTTAATGCATTCTCCAGAAGTGGTATATTCTATGGTATAAGTTTCCCCTGAGGTTCCGTTAGTAATCGTTCCAGTTATGGCATCGATTACTGCAGCATCTGTAGGAACTGGATTAAATGAAAACACACCTCCCATATCTCCTGTTATGGTGACTGTACCGCCATCGCATGTTGGTGTCGTTGTAAAAGAAGGATCTAAAGATTCTAGTGGTGTAAACGATCGTATCGCCGTTGGCTCACAGGCAACTCCTGTACTATATTCTATTACGTAAGTCGTTCCAAAAACGGCACCTGTAACCTCTCCAGTTAGGGAATTTATAATGGCCCCGTCTGTAGGTAGCGGATCAAAAAACGAAAAAGTGCCACCTAAAGCCCCTGTTATATTAGCAATTGCTCCATCACATGTTGGAGTAAGTGTAAATGAGGAATCACCAGAAAGTAAAGTAATGTCCTTTGTTGTAGTATCGCCACAAGGACCCAAAGTGGTATACCTTATGGTATAAGTAGCTCCAGATACGCCATTAGTTATGGTACCTGTTGTAGCATCTATAACGGCTCCATCTGTAGGAACTGGATCGAATGTAAAAACACCCCCTTGAACACCAGTTATTGTTGCAAATCCGCCATCACATCTGGGGGTAACTTCAAACGTAGCACTTCCAGAATTTAAAACAGTAAGCTCTTGAGTTGTAGATGTTCCACAAGCCCCAGAAACGGTGTATCTTATGGTGTAGGTTGTACCAGAAACCCCTAAAGTTACAGTACCTGTTAGGGCATCGATTACCGCACCATCTGTAGGGACTGGATCGAATGTAAAAACTCCGCCCGCATCACCTGTTATTGTTGCTGTGCCGCCTTCGCAAGTTGCAGTAGTGGTAAATGAAGCATCCGAGGCTCCTAATGGTGTAAATATTTGAATCGACATGGGTTCACATATATTACCTGTATTATATTCAACGGTATACGTTGTTCCAAATACTGCATCGGTAACTTCTCCTGTGTCTCTATTTATCATAGCGCCGTCATTTGGTTCAGGAAAAAACACAAAAAAGCCTCCTAAATCTCCTGTTATGGTAGCAATTGCTCCATCACATGTTGGCATTAAAGTAAAGGAAGACCCTCCTGAAAAAAGAGTCATATCTTGAGTTGAAGAAGCGCCACAAGCACCAGATATAGTATATCGTATTGTATAGGTTGTCCCTGGTATTCCATTAGTAACGGTTCCAGTTATGGCATCGATTACCGCGCCATCCGTTGGGACTGGGTCAAATGTAAAGACGCCGCCTGTATCCCCTGTTATGGTAACAAATCCCTCGTCACAAAAAGGCTGTACCGTAAACGTTGCATTCCCAGAGTTTAAAATGGTAAGAGGTTGGGTTGTAGATGCTCCACAAGTCCCTGGTGTACTATATTTTATGGTATAAGTCGTGCCCGAAACACCCATCGTTACCGTTCCTGTCATGGCATCGATTAAAGCACCATCTGTAGGTATCGGATCGAATGTAAAGACACCACCTGCATCACCTATTATTGTTGCTGTTCCCCCATCGCAAGTTGCAGTAGTTGTAAAACTAGCGTTTCCTGAAGAAGATATTGTAACAGAATTACTTTTAGTATCAGAACATTCTCCCGAGGTTTTATATTCAACCGTATAGGTTGTGCCTCCTGTTCCATTGGCTACTGTTCCTGTTACTGGATTAATAGTTGCCCCATCTCCTGGTACTGGATTAAAGGAAAATACACCTCCCATATTACCTGTTACC
>CALDCO010000342.1 GCA_937937185.1 uncultured Flavobacteriaceae bacterium | reverse complement strand
TAACGTGAGTTCGACCTAAGGATTTAGAATGAAAAAGCCGTCAAATTGAGTGATTTTTCAAAGTGAAACGAAGAAAAATGGTATCGAAATTAGGCTTTTTATTGAAAATTTATTGGTCTTAGATACCATTTTCTATCGAAAATCACTGACTGACGTAAATTTTATTACATCGAAATCATGTTAATTATAGTATCGATGAAATTAAAATTGAACTAAAAGCATCAAACCTTCCCTCCTAATACCTAATCCCTAATCCCTTTTCTAATAATTATCAACATTAAATACCACTCTCACCGATTTAAACTCGGCAATAGATTGAAAACTTGTGTTTATTTTCAAAATAGCCGCTTTGGTTTTTCCTAAAGACTGGTCTTTAGGAATTTTAATGAGTATGTTTTTATGGTATAAGTTTCTAATTCTAGAAATGGGCGGGAACTCGGGACCCAATACATTGGTTTTAAATAATTGTCGTAACGATTTCCCATACCACTCGCTTGCCAAATTTACTTTATTGTAATCGCGGTGCTTAAAAGTAATTTTTATTAACCTAAAAATTGGCGGGTAGCAGTAATTATAACGTTCATTAAGCTGTTCTTTATACATGGTTTCATAGGCATTTGTAGAAACTTGTTGTAAGATGTTATGATACGGATTAAAGGTTTGTATTAACACCTTTCCCCGTTTTTTGGTTCGCCCTGCCCTACCCGATACTTGTAACATGAGTTGAAAACTACGCTCATGAGCTCTAAAATCCGGGAAATTAAGCAAATTATCGGCATTCATAATCCCTACCAATTTTACATTTCTAAAGTCTAAGCCTTTGGTTAACATTTGTGTGCCTACCAAAACATCTAACTCTTGCTGTTCAAAAGCTGTAATTATTTTCTCATACCCGTATTTTCCTCTTGTGGTATCTAAATCCATACGGCCTACTTTTAGTTTTGGAAAGAGCTGCTTTACTTCGGTTTCTATTTGCTCGGTTCCAAAACCTTTACTATCTATATCTATGGCATGACAAGCCATACATTTTTGCTGCATCACCATAGAATACCCGCAATAATGGCAACGCAACTGGCTACGGTATTGGTGGTAAGTTAAACTCACGTCGCAATTAGGACATTGTGGCGAGTGCCCACAGGTATTACATTCTACAATTGGAGAATAGCCCCGACGGTTTTGAAATAAGATAATTTGATGGCCTTCAGCTATTGTTTCAGTTATTTCTTCAATAAGCCTATCGCTAAAATGCCCTTTCATTTGCTTGCGCTTATGTTTGTCTTTAATGTCTACCAATTCAATATCTGGTAGCATTACGTTATTATAGCGTTGTTTTATTTCTACTAAACCATACTTATTCTGTTTTGCATTATAATAACTTTCTAAACTTGGTGTGGCACTTCCTAAAAGTACTTTTGCCTTGTGCAAATTGGCCAAAACGATAGCAGTATCTCTAGCATGATAACGAGGTGCTGGATCAAATTGCTTAAAAGATTGTTCATGTTCTTCGTCTACGATAATTAGACCAAGGTTTTTAAACGGTAAAAAAACAGACGATCTTGCGCCTAAAATTATTTTAGCTTTTTTTGAAGTTTTTAATAAATTATTCCAAACCTCAACCCGTTCATGCGATGAGTATTTAGAATGAAACACAGCCACTTTCTCTCCAAAATAATTCTGTAAACGCGTTACTAATTGAGTTGTTAAAGCAATTTCTGGCAGTAAATAAAGCACTTGTTTGTCTTCTTCTAAAACGGCCTCTATAAGTTTAACATAGATTTCCGTTTTCCCAGAAGAGGTCACACCATGAAGCAATACGGTTGGTTGCGTTTTAAAAGCCTTTTCTATTTCATTTAAGGCTTGGTTTTGAAAATTATTGAGCTGCTTTAATGCTGAATTTTGTCCTCCAGAATATTCAATTCGATCGGTCTTAATATGATAGTCTTCTAATATAGATTTATCTATTAATGTTTTAATTATAGCTGAAGAGCTTTTACTTTCTTTAGCTAAGTCACCTACTTTTATTGGCTTTTTTGTTTTTGCTGAAATTGAAAAAAGCGTCATTACCACCTCAAGTTGTTTAGGCGCTCTTTTTAAATCGTCTAATAATTGATGAAGGGCATGGTCTGAAGAGAATTTAGCATGTAACTTTACATAACGCACATATTTAGGAATGTATTTGTCATATACTTCTTGCTCTAAAACAATGACCTCTTTCTCTATTAAGCGTTTAATTACTGGTAGCACGTTTTTTTTATCTAAAATATTTGAGAGGTCTTTAATTTTAAGAGAAGGCTGCTGTTCTAGCGCTTCATATATTAAAAATTCATCGTCTTTTAAATTGGTATCGTTAATAGTAATTTTAGCGTTTTTAACGATTATGGTTTCACTTTCCAATATAAAAGCATTGGGTAAGGCCGCACGCATTACCTCTCCAAGTGTACACATATAATAATTAGACATCCACTGCCATAATTGTAGTTGCTTTGGAAAAACAATTGGGGTTTTGTCTAAAATTTGATGAATGGGTTTTGCCTCATAAATTAATGGGGCGTTATTATGAACTTTACCAACTAAACCTGTGTATATTTTAGATTTCCCGAAAGGAACAGAAATACGTGTGCCAGGTTTTAAAAATTCAAACTCTGCCCTAGTTATACTATAAGTAAACTGTTTCTCTATGCGTATGGGAAGAATAATGTCTACAAAGTAATTCAAGCTTTCTATTAAAATTAAAGTTATAACGCCTGCTAATTTTAGGATTCAAATTTAAACCTAAATCTGTAAAAAAGCTTACTTTCAATTTTTAATTTCCAGCAAGTCTGTCACATCTGTTAACAAAGAACACTATTGCTTAGATAGAACGCTTCAAGTCTTTGACCAATAGATTCGATACAACAGGCTCAAGTTAGAAAGCATATCACGTTCTGGCATTTATTTTACTGGCATTAAGAAAGTGATTTTACAATAAAATAAAAAACCTTAATGATGCAAATTTAAGCATGAACGCCCAGAATAAGACCTCATAATAATCTCATATATTCACTCATAAATAACTCATATTGGCCTGTTGTAGATTTAGAATCACTGTATGTTTGTTCCATAATTACTTTTAAAAAAATTAATAACAAACACTTAAAAAAAATCATGAAAAATTATTTACTCTTTTTACTCTTTAGTGCTTCGTTAATGCTTAATGCACAAATAGACGATATCGAATCTTATCCTGAAGGCTCTATTTTTACCGATAGATGGACAACATGGACTAGTGTAAACGATGAAATACAAAACGCAATAGTAACCAACGAAAAAGCTAATTCTGGCACTAAATCTGTAGTGATAGAATTCGGAGAACAAAATGCTCTTTATTCTCAAGGAGGTACAGCAAAATCTGGTACTTGGAAAGCTGAATGGAACATGCTAGTGCCTACAGGACACTCCGGCTATTTTCACGCGCAGGGCAACCAAGAACTTCTTCATGACACTAGCGGTCGTGACGGTCTTGTGTTTTTATGCCATGATGTTTCTTTTAATCCTATTAATAGAGATCCTGGAGTAGTATTGATAAGTGGTTCCAACAATGAGGAATTGGGCAGAGCTAATTTCACACATGATGAGTGGTTTAAAATTGCTGTTGTAATTCATCTAGATAATAATGATCATAACAACAGTTTTTACAAACTATATCTTAATGATGAACTTATTCTTGATAACACACCCATTAATCATTTTGAAAGCGGTTATCCATCCGAAGAAATTAGTGGTTTTGACGCTGTGGGCTTTTTTGGACCTGATCCCGCTTCTAAATTTTTTATAGATGATATCGTTTTTAGCCAAGGCGACATACTTAGTACTTCTAATTTAGAGGAAACTAAATTTTCTTTCTTTCCTAACCCAGTAAAAGA
>CALDCO010000341.1 GCA_937937185.1 uncultured Flavobacteriaceae bacterium | reverse complement strand
ATGCTTGCATTTTACATCATTGTCAGATATAAAAATGATAATCTAATCTGTTTTATATTAATGTTATGTTTTTTATGTTTTAAATATTGAATCTTCGTCTTTAAAACTTTTGAATTCTACCATATAGCCATCTGGGTCTTTTACAAAGAAAGATAAGTGTTCGCCTATTTTATGCTCCAGGAAAGTAGCCTCGGTAGTGACTTCTAGTTCTTTTGATAATAAACGAGAATATAACTTCCCCCATGTCTCTATCTCTACAATAATACCATAATGAAATGAAGGAAGTATTTGATCGTTTAAACGATAGTTCTTGAAACTAAAATTAAAATCGCCTACTTGAGTAAATGTGAGTTGGTGTCCAAAAAGGTTAATATCTATCCATTTATCTGTGCTTCTACCCTGTTTTGCACCAAGAGCAAAAACGTAAAAATCTTTTACTTTTTCAATATCGGCACAAGGTAGAGACAGATGAAAAGGTTTTTTAATAGCTGTCATTTTAGTGTATTTTAATAATAATTATCTTATAAGTCATCAGGATCTTGTATGGCATCTGGATCGTCATTATCAAATTTTTCATAATCCTCTTCATCATAATTTTCCATTGTTATTACAAGTTTTGTACTTACTTTAACTAAATACTTAGTGTCTTCGGTATCTACTTGTACTGCTTCAATCCATTCATTTCGTGCATTTTTAAACTTAATAATATGATCATCATCATAACCATCTGGATATTTCTCTACTAAAAGAGCCAATACCTCTGGTGTAAGTTTTTTAAAATCTACAATAACTCGTTTTTTATTATCCATAGCTACATATTTAAAAGGTAAGCAAATATTAAAGGCGCAACAATTGTTGCATCAGATTCTATTATAAATTTTGGTGTATCGATATCTAATTTACCCCAAGTAATTTTTTCATTAGGTACTGCTCCACTATACGAACCATAACTTGTCGTAGAATCACTTATTTGACAAAAATAACTCCAAAAAGGCGTGTCGGTTCGTTCCATATCTTGGTATAGCATTGGTACAACACAAATAGGGAAATCTCCTGCTATCCCACCTCCTATTTGAAAAAATCCTATTCCATTAGTAGAATTATCTGTATACCAATTTGCCAAGAAAGTCATATACTCAATACCAGGTTTTATTGTGCTTGCCTTTAGCTCACCTTTCATTACGTAACTGGCGAAAATATTACCCATGGTGCTATCCTCCCATCCTGGAACAATAATTGGTAGATTTGCTTTTGCTGCTGCATACATCCAAGAGTCTTTAATATCTATTTCATAGTATTGTTCTAATACTCCAGATAGCAATAACTTATACATAAACTCATGTGGGAAATAACGTTCTCCATTATCTTCTGCATCTTTCCAGATTTTGAAAATATGTTCTTGTAAACGCCTAAAAGCTTCTTCCTCTGGAATACAAGTATCTGTAACACGATTAAGTCCGCGTTCGAGTAAATCCCATTCTTGTTTTGGGGTAAGATCACGATAATTAGGAACACGTTCATAATGACTATGCGCCACAAGATTCATGATATCTTCTTCAAGATTAGCACCTGTACAAGATATAATCTGTACTTTATCCTGACGAATCATTTCGGCAAATATTTTTCCAATTTCTGCAGTGCTCATTGCCCCAGCAAGAGAAACAAGCATTTTAGAACCTTTGTTTAACTGCGCCTCATATCCTTTTGCTGCATCTACAACAGATGCCGAATTAAAATGTAAGTAGTAGGTTTCTATAAATTGTGAAATGGTACCTTTAGTCTTCATCTTGATTGTATTTTAAACGGTTAATCGTTTTTGCTATTTCTTTATCGTAAAGGTTTTCGTTATTATCTTCTATACTTTCACTTTTAAACTTATAGCTTAACATTTTATAATATAGTTTTGCTGCTAAAAAATCTGAAGATTTATTGTTTTTATTAGGACAGAGCTCTACAATATCAAATCCAACTACATTTTTCTCTTCAAACACTTTTTTAAGAAAATCAAGCGTTTCATACCAAAATAATCCTCCAGGTTCTGGTGTTCCGGTTGAAGGCATTATAGAAGGATCTAGTGCATCTAAATCAAAAGTTATAAATACATTTTCGGTCATTGCTTCAATTGCATTATCCATCCAATATTGATTATTTACCATATCATGAGCAAAGAATACATTCTCATCATTCATTACATTTTTCTCACTATTATCCATACTACGAATACCGACTTGCACGAGGTTTGTAGTTTCATTTGCTTCATGTAAAGCACAAGCATGGTTACAAGTAGAACCTTCGTAAGTTCTACGTAAATCGGCATGAGCATCTAATTGCAATACAGTAAGGTTACTGAAACACTCATTAAAGGCACGAATTGAACCTATTGAAATAGAATGTTCTCCTCCAAAAAGTGTTACAAACTTGTTGCTTTTAATATATCTCTTAGTTATAGTGTGAACAGCTTCTACAACTGCTTCTGGCGAACTATTCTCTGTGATAGGATCTGTTAAATGAATCCCATTTTTATAAACCTCAGTATCGGTTTCGATATCGTAAAGCTCCATGTTTTCTGAAGCATTTAAAAACGCTTCTGGTCCTTTATCTGCACCTTTGCCCCAGGTACTTGTACCATCATAAGGCACTGGAATTAATACGATTTTTGATTGGTCTAGACTAGCATTTTCTTTTGGAATACCAGCATACGTTTTTTGCGTTGTCATTTTAATTATATTAAATATTTAATGCCTTTTTTTCTTAATTATATCTTCTGACGCTTCAACTGTTTTCAGTCTAGTTTCAGATAAACTATTATTAACTTCATAATCGTAGCCAAGAATGGATAATAATTGTTCAGATGTTTGTTGCTCTGCGTAAATTGAGGTTACTAGGCCTCCGTTATCATTGCGATCAATAAGTATATGTTTAGGTGCAGGAATTAAACAATGTTGTAATCCTCCAAAACCACCAATAGTTTCTTGATATGCTCCTGTATTGAAAAATCCAATGTATAAAGGTTTTTCTTTATTATACTTAGGTAAATAAATCGCATTCATGTGTTGTTCACTATTGTAATAATCATCACTGTCACAGGTCAACCCACCTAAAAGTACGCGTTCATATTCCTTATCCCAACGATTAATAGGTAGCATAATAAAACGCTTATTAATAGCCCAAGAATCGGGGAGTGTAGTAATAAATGATGAGTTAATCATATTCCACTTCTCACGATCGTTTTGTTGTTTTTGATACAATATTTCATAAATAGCACCGCCACTTTCTCCTACAGTAAAGCTTCCAAATTCTGTAAAAATATTAGGAACGTCTACTCCTCCTTCAGCACAAGCTTGCTTAATTTGACGAATGATTTCATCTACCATATAGGCATAATCATAGTCAAAAGACAAGGAGTTTTTAATTGGAAACCCGCCACCTATATTAAGACTAGTCAAACTTGGACATTCCTTTTTTAGTTTTACATATACCTTCATGCATTTTAATAACTCGTTCCAATAATAGGCTGTATCTCGAATCCCAGTATTAATGAAAAAGTGCAACATTTTAAGACTCACCTTTGGGTTGTCTTTAATTTCTTTATTATAAAAAGGTACTATGTTCTTATAACCAATACCCAATCTTGAAGTGTAGAACTCAAATTTAGGTTCTTCTTCACTGGCAATACGTATCCCGATATTATACTTACCATTTATAACTTCACTAAGAAGGTTTATCTCTTCATAATTATCAATTATAGGAATACAGTTTTTATGACCATTATTAATAAGTCTGGCTAAATTTTGCACATATTTATCACGCTTAAAACCATTGCTAATAACATAGGTGTTATTGTTTATTTTCCCTTGTTCTTTAAGGTTTTCTACAATATCGATGTCAAAAGCTGAAGACGTTTCTATATGGATATCATTTTTTAAAGCTTCGTCTAAAACGTGTTTAAAATGTGAACTCTTTGTACAATAGCAATAATTATACGTTCCAGCATAGTCATTTTCTTTAATGGCATTGTTAAACCATCCTTTGGCTCTGTTAATATTATCAGAGATTTTTGGAAGGTATGTAAATTTAAGTGGTGCACCGTACTTCTCTATAAGTATATGTAAATCAATTCCGTGAAAGCTTAGCGTGTTTATATTTAAGTCAAACTCTTCCTGCGGAAAATCAAAAGTCTGATCAATTAGATCAAAATATTTTGTTTTCATTGTATTAAATAAATAATTTAGAATAGTAGAGATTGCTATGAACATATAGCAAATAATAAAAGAGTTCTAATTAATTCAAATACGAAAAATAAATACGGTGTAGGGCTCAAAGGTTTTTGCCTCAAGCAATCGAAAAGTAGTATTCAGTTCAGAAGTCAGCCTGAGAATTCGGTTCCCAATCCATTGGGCAGTTTTTGGAGTAGACCTCTTTATTCTCCTAAACCCGAATCTGAAAAAAGATTCCATTTAATAAAGGCAATGCACTCTTTAATGAGTTCATTTGTAAAATCAAATTTATAAAAAAAATGACTAAAAAAACATTTTATGCCTTTTTTAGTCTTTCTAGCTTACATATCTGTAACTCTTAATTTAAAATCAATAAATATTTGTGATGAACATATAATTAAATTACTGTAAATCAATTCTTTAATATTTGTTTTCATGAAAATGTTTGTGAAAAACCGTGATATCAAATTTATTTCGTGAAAAATTTGTGGAAAAAATAGAAAATTCAAGAGCACGTAATCAATAAAAAACAGCGAATAGTAGCGACAAATATCCCTGAAAAACTTTTTCATAAAAAACTAATTTTTAATTAGATGTAACAAAAGTTACTGCGATTCTATTAAAGCATAATTACATTTACATTATAAATTATATAGCCTTTAAAGGAAGTATTAACCCCAAGATGCTTCCTTAAAGTATAAAAAAGAAACAATTATGAAGCACATTTTTTTACTATTTGCGATACTCTTTTCCTTTTCGGGAATTGCGCAAAAAAAAGTTTTAAACTCAAAATTTGAAGTAATGCTAGATACCTTATTAACCCATAATGTAAAAGAAGTATTACCAAAAGAGATTTCTTTAGAAAAAGACATTATTTATTTAGACTCCTAGAGCAAAAAATGAATTTAAAGTAAGTCATATCGAAAACGCTAAATTATAAAACTTCAAATAATCTTTTTAAAACTTTATTAGTCAGTATTTTAACAAATTTTTCTGTAGTGCAATTTTTATAAGACCAACACTATTTCTCGCTCCCAATTTACTTATCAAGTTCATACGATGGGTCTCTACTGTTTTCATGCTAATACATAGTTTGTCAGCGATTTCTTGCGTGGTGAATTCTTCAGAAATAGCTATTAACACCTCTTTTTCCCTACGGGTAAGCTTGGGGATAAAAGAGGTTGATTTCTTTTGACCCAATGAACTTTGGAGCAACTTTTTTTGAATGTCGCTTTGCAAATACTGCCCTCCGGCCAAAACGATTTTAAAGGCCTCTATCAATTCTTCTTTGCTGGTGTTTTTTAGCAAATATCCACTAGCTCCGTTATTGAGAATACGTTTTACAAAAGCGATTTCGCTAAAACTGCTCAGAGCAATTATCTTTAGCTTTGGATATTTGACTGCTAGTGTTTTACATAAATCGATTCCATTGCCATCTGGTAAATTAATATCTAATAAAAGAATATTTGGCTGTTCCTTGGATAAGCCGTCAATAGTACTGGCAACACTATTATATTTTTGAACAACCCGAATATCATCTTCACTGTGAAGCATATTTTCAATACCCTGCATGACCAATTCATGATCGTCTGTAATGGCTATGCTTATCATGTAGTCGAGGTTTTAAGATCCATAGCAATGGTATGGGAGGTTCCCTTATCGTTGGAGAGAAAGTCCATTGTTGCGTTTAAATAATCGACACGCGATTGTATGTTCTGCATACCAATACCATCGCTCTTTATGGCTTTAGGGTCAAAGCCCTTGCCATTATCTTCAACAGTGAGTTGTAGGATGCTCTTTAAATAACTTAACTGCACGTCTATCTCAGAACCATCTGAATGCTTAATGCTATTAGTGACCAATTCTTGTACTATACGAAAGAGATTTGCTTCTTGTTTTTTATCGAGTGCAACAGCATCACCAAGGTGCTGGAACTCTATTTTAGGGGTATGAATATTATTCATACTCTGGCAATATTCATCAATGGCCTCGATCAAGTTAAAATCTTTAAGTGATGGTGGTACCAAATTATGCGAAATGGCCCGTACCTGTTCACAACTATTATCAATCATGGTGACCGCTTCTTTAATAACCGTATTGTTCATCTCTAATAAAGAGGAGAGTTTAAATTTAATGGCAGATAAATCACCATTAACCCCATCATGCAGTTCTTTGGCAATTCGAAAACGTTCTTTCTCCTCCCCTTCCATTAAGGTCTCTAGGGTGCGCACTTCATGTTCACGTTGTATCGTCACCAATTGTTGTTGTATGCCTTTTTGGCGCTGCTGAAATACAAACCATAATAAAATAGAGGCTAATAGCAGGGAAATAATTAAGATGCCCATAGT
>CALDCO010000340.1 GCA_937937185.1 uncultured Flavobacteriaceae bacterium | reverse complement strand
GTAGGTAATAACCGACTTTATCCTCTATCATTTTTTAAGTTATATTTGTTACATGTTATTTAGTGATATTGTAGGTCAAAAACACATTAAAACGCACTTAACTCAGAGTGCAAATAACAATCGTATTCCCCATGCTCAATTGTTTGTAGGGCCAGAAGGCTCTGGTACTTTACCCATAGCAATTGCCTATGCGCAATACATTTTATGTAATAATAAAAATGGAGAAAACAATGGTGACAACGAGGCCTGTAATTTAAAATTTAATTCGTTTTCGCACCCAGATTTGCATTTTGCTTTTCCTGTTACGACCACTAATAAAATTAAGAAACATCCAGTCTCCAAACATTTTTTAACAGAATGGCGACAGCTTCTCAAGGAACAACCCTATGGTAATTTGTTCGATTGGTATAAGTGTCTTGGGGTCGATAATAAACAAGGTCAAATTGGGGTCGATGAGGCTCAAGATATCGTAAAGTCTCTTGCCCTAAAATCTTACGAAGGAGGTTATAAAGTCATGCTTATTTGGATGGCTGAAAAAATGAATAGTGCCGCGGCAAATAAACTTTTAAAACTTATTGAAGAGCCTCCAAGTAAAACGGTTTTTATTTTAATTGCTGAAGAGGAACAACAAATTATTAATACGATACGTTCTAGATGCCAAATTTTACATTTTCCGCCTTTAGCTGAAGAGGATATTAAAACGGGATTAATTAAACAGTATAATATTCCTGAGAATGAAGCCATTAAACTTGCGCATCAAGCTAATGGAAATTATAATAAGGCTTGCGATTTAGTATACAGAGATACTGAAGACTCACAATTCGAAACGTGGTTTATTTTTTGGATACGTGCAGCCTTTAAAGCAAAAGGGAATAAAAGTGCTATTCATGATTTAATTTCATGGAGTGAGGATATCGCTAAAACTGGACGCGAAACACAAAAACAATTTTTAAGCTTTTGTATCGATTTTTTTAGACAGGCGCTTTTACTTAATTACAATACCAAAGAATTAGTGTTTATGGAAACTAAAACGAATGGTTTTAGCCTTGAAAAATTCGCTCCTTTTGTACACAACAATAATATTTTAGACATTTCTAAAGAATTACAAGATGCTATTTATCATATAGAGCGAAATGGAAATTCTAAAATTATTCTAACCGATTTATCTATAAAACTAACGCGTTTGTTACATAAAAAATCGGTGCAACTTTAGTGACAACAATAAAACTTAAATGAAATGATACTTGATCATATTACCGTACTTTTTTTATTGCTTTTTTTAGCCATTACTTTTATTCAATCTGGCGTTGATAAAATCTTAGATTGGAAAGGTAATATAAGTTGGCTTAAATCTCATTTTTCTAAAACATTTATGGCAGGCATGGTGCCTCTAAATCTTAGTATTATTTTAATCATGGAAATTCTTGCGGGAGTTTTATGTGTTCTTGGGGTCTACAAAATTGTAAAAAACAACGATAATACATTTGCTTTATATGGTGTTATATTGTCTTGTATTACGCTATTACTTTTATTGTTTGGGCAACGTGTTGCTAAAGATTATGACGGGGCTAGAACCATCGTTATCTATTTTGTGCCAGCAATATTTACATTATTTTTATTACAATAGGGCTTTTATTTTACTTGCTTTAAGGATGATGACTTCCCGTATTACCCCAATAATGCGCATTTATAATTTTCCAAACTTGGACAAATTCTTAAAAAGGATACTAGCATTGGCATATTTTAGGTCAAATCCCGATACCAGATACATTTATATCTACGGCCTTAATTTAACTGCTTTTTAAAATAAATGCTTAGATCGAAATCAGCTTATAAAAGACTTTATGTCTTAAAATTCACCATTTTCTTTTTTAATTATATAGATATATTGTTTATATTGTGCTGAACAACAGTAAAAATATGCCCACAAATTTACAATGTTATATCCCATCATGAGTGACTTAAAAGGAAATCCTTATATAGATGTCATAGATAATCTTGATGTTGGTTACTGGAAACTAGACAAAGAAGCTAGTTATTGGTCCACTGCTTTTATAGAAAATCTAGGTTACACCGCCAATGACATTCAAGTAGAATTAGAGTTTTTTATAAATACCCTACTAGAAAAAAAATACAGAAACTTATTTAGAAGCAATTTTTTTAGTTTAGTAGAAAACAATGTAGACTTTAGTCAACAAATACGTATTCTGCACAAATCTGGGGAATACAAAGAATATATTTGTAAGACAAATGATAGCCTCCCATTAGATATTAAAGTTAATGCCAATTTTATATTTTTTATTGAAAAAAAGCATAAAACGCACGAAAAAGTAAGGCGCAGTAACTTTTATTATGGTGAAACTGCCGAAATGACCAGAACTGGAAGCTGGTATGTCGATTTCTTAATGCAAAAAAGTTATTGGGATCATGAAAGCAAACGTATTCTTGAATATCCTGAAGATTATCTTCCTTCACTTAGTGAATCGTATAAGTATTACGCTCCCGAACATCATAAATTAGCAGCAAAACTATTTATGGATTGCTCCATGGGAAAGCCCTTTAAAACAGAAATTAAAATGTTAACCGCTAATAATCGTGAGTTTTGGGTAAGCGCCATTGGTAAACCTGTTTATAATGAGGCAAAGGAAATTGTAGGTATTCGAGGCATTTTTCAGGATATTGATGAACAAAAACAAAGAGAAATCACGCTACAGCGCACCAGCGATATTATAAGTTCTCAAAATTCCAGACTGTTTAGCTTTGCACATATCGTATCTCATAATTTAAGATCGCATACGAGCAACTTAGAACTCATTGTTAGACTTATAAATAGTAGCGAAACCGATGAGGAAAAATTAGAATTAATCGATAGTATTAAAGATATCTCTGGAAGTTTAAACAGTACTATAGAACATTTAAATGAGATCGTAACCATTCAAACACAAACCAACCATAGAAAAGAAACCGTTAGTTTTTCTAAAACACTTAATGAAGTAAAAAAATCTATTAATACAATTATTACAACGAGTCGTACTCAAGTAAATACCGATTTCTCCTTAGTTGAGTCTATGGAGTATGTTCCTGCCTATTTAGATAGCATCCTTCTTAATTTATTAACCAATGCGATTAAATATAAACATAAAGATCGTGACCCAATTATAAATATTAAAACGTATATTGTAGATGAGAAAGTGTTCTTAGAGTTCCAAGACAATGGTGTTGGAATAGACATGGACAAATTTGGAAATAAAATTTTTGGAATGTATAAAACCTTTCATTACAATGCCGATGCCGTTGGAATAGGATTGTTTTTAGTGAAAAATCAAATACAATCGCTTAATGGAGACATTACCGTTGAAAGCGAAGTTAATGTTGGGACAACTTTTAAAATTCAGTTTTAATTTTGGAAAAAAAAAGTATTGAACTCGCCTGTATTATTGATGATGATAACATTTATGTTAATCTCATAAAAAAAATAATAGAAACTAAAGCATTATGCGAAAGTTTAATCATTTTTAATGATGGCAAACAAAGTATTGATTACTTTGAAGCCTTATTACAAAACTTAGATAAAGAACGTATTCCAGATATTATATTTTTAGACCTAAATATGCCCGTAATGGATGGCTGGCAATTTTTAGAACGCTTTACTAAAATTAAAAATAAATTTGGCAAAGTAATTACTTTATATATCGTAAGCTCTTCTATTTATCCTGAAGATATTAATAGGGCCAAATCTTTAGAGACAGTTGAAGATTACCTTATAAAACCAGTAATTATAAGTGACTTGGCCAAACTTTTTGGAAAAACAATTAGCTAATACCAATTATCATCACTCCTTTAATTTTCTTCTTTTTTAGTGAGATTTTTTAGGGAATGCTTTTTTATTGAAAAATATTAAGAGCCCAAAACCTATGCTAATAGAAACATCTGCTATATTAAACACAGGCTCAAAAAAAGTAAAAAAATCGCCGCCAATAAAAGGCACCCATTGCGGTATAAAGCCTTTCCATAAAGGAAAATGTAACAGGTCTACCACTTTACCATGTAACAAAGTATCGTAGCCACCACTATTTGGTAAAAAAATGGCAACCTGACCTTCACTTTCGCTAAATAATACCCCATAAAAAACAGAATCGATTATATTTCCCAAAGCCCCAGCAAAAATATAACTAAGTGCTAATACTAATACTTTTGATACTTCTTTTTTAATGGTGTCTAATAACCAATAGCCTATTCCAAAAACAGCAAAAACCCTAAATAGGGTTAAACTTATTTTCGCTGTTCTATCACTTAAAAAAGTAAATAAATCACTTAATTGAGTGCCCCAAGCCATTCCTGCATTTTCTACAAAAAGAATTTCGAACCATTTAAAAACTCGAATCTCTTCCCCTATAAAAAAATGTGTTTTTACATATATTTTACTTACCTGGTCTATAAGTAAAATGGTTACAATAAGTACTATCGATTTTTTTAATGCCACTTCAATTTAATTATCCTTTGTTACTTTAATGTTGCCATTAAGCGTATTTAAAAACATGCTATTATTTCCGTTTATTGCCAGATCTATATCTTTTTCTCCATTTTTCGTATTGGCCTCAACTTTTGTGTCTTTAGTTAAAACCATAATATGCCCATCAATAGTATTAATTTTTGTATAATTTGCTTTTGTCTCTAAATTGCAATTACCGTTAACAAGCTCTACAATTAGTTCTTCGTAGTTCCCTTTTATTTCTGCGGAAGCGATATCGCTTTTAGCATACACACTAATAGCATTTGGAAGAATAACTTCCAATTCGATTGAAATAATTTTGTGTGCACTTAATTTATCATTCTCTTGAATAAATAGCGGATGCCATGGCGTTGCAATGGTTAAAGAACGCTCTACTTGTTCTGTCATTAAAATAATATACTCATTATGTTCGCCTTCAATAGAGGCTTTAATTTTAATTGTAGAACCGCTATGAGTATTTATCTTAATCTTAAATATACCTTCACCATTAATAGCAATATTTTCAACATGTAACCCTTCAATTTGTTTTTCTAATTGTTTTTGGGCCTGTAATATCGCACAAAAACAAAACATTATAGTAAAAATGAACTTCATTTTAGAAAACATTTAATGGTTATTTAATGTAATATATTAAACAATCCCCAATATCCAAATGCGATTAACAGTAATAGATAAATTGCGCTATTGACAACAAGGGCGCTTTTTATTAAGATAGATTTACTGTTCTTTTTTACATAATGGTAGGTATAATAGCTCAATGGCATGAGAATAAAGAGTAACAAAAAGGGAGAATATGAAGCTAGGCTTATTAGTTTAGAACTATAATGTTCGTAAGGTGCATCAAAATAGTAAATAGGAATATTCCTAGCTAAAGTAAATAGGTAAAAGAATAATAAAAGGTTCATTCCTGCAAAGATGAGTTTAAGCGAATTAAATTTCACTTTTGTTCTCTTTTTTATATAACTGAAGAAGAACAATAATGCGAATGCCATCATTAAAAATCCAATACCTGCAAAATAGATAAATAATTTAGGTTCAGTAACTGGTGTTTTGTATTCTAATAATCTTTGATATTCAGCATTAATAGGAAATATTTCTGGGATGTTAATGGAATGATTGCCTTTAGCTAACTCTTCTGAAATGTTGAATTGAACAGTGGTATCATAAGCATGATAAAAATAAAGATTTATAAGTCCATCATGAGTATCGAAAATCGACGTTAATAATGTTCCGTCTCCATTTCTACTTCTACAAACAGACATGGTGTCTGATAAGGTTCTACAATAATCAACTGAAGCTATTGGCGAATTAGATTGTATATAATCTTCTCCATCTCTATATCGCTTCATTTTTCGTGCATTTTGATTGCTTGTTAATGAAGGACAAAAGTTCGCTAAAACATAGGTGGGGTTATTTCCTTTAATTACTTGATAAGGTTCAACTATAAGATAGTTGCCCGATTTGTCTGTGTAAAAAATCACCTCTTCTATAAAGATGCTCTGATCATAGAGTTCATAGTATTTCTCAACCTCTTCAATATTTCTGCACTCATGTAATATATTTGTAAGAAAATCATCCTTATTAGCTATTTGCTTTTTACCAATATTTAATCCCTCTTTGTTTGGATGATATGCTGCCAATCTTGAGAAAGCAAGACCTTCTTCATTCATGCCAGAAGAAGGAGCAAATTTGTTGGGGCCGATTTTTCTTGAGCCAGAAAAACATGCTCCAAATTCATTTCTGTTTCTTGCATTTACAAACCAAATAGCTGCCGATACTTTCCAAGCATCATGATTGTAGCCAAGCATTGTTTTTCCATCAGCGGAAATTTTATACATACTGCAGGCCTGAATTTTATTCTCAAAAAAGATCAAGAAGAGCAATATTGTAACCTTTATTGACCATTTTATAATCTTCATAAAATTCAAAACGATTTATTTTTCCACTTATTTTTCTATACTGGAGAAGCCTATGAATTCCGTACCTCAGCTAATAATTTTTAAATCAAAACTAAGCTTCAATTTTATCGCTATTGCATATAACGTTTGGTATTTCATTCGTTGCTAGAAGCTCTAAGTTAGGCAAAAAGAACCGAAGCTTTGGTTAGTGCGTACGATTTTCCGATAGGGAATCCCGAAGCATTAGGGCGCAGCAATGAACTAGGGTGTAGGCTTTTTATTCAGTTTGTTTTTGAGTTCAGATTTTATAGTATTGCTCCATTCCTTTTTTAGAATACTCATTAAAATTCCGTCAGTTCGTCCATTTCCATTAATTGCTGGCAAAATTCCGCGTAAAACCCCTTCTTTTTTATATCCAACACTTTTCATTGCCGCAATACTTATTTGATTTTCTATATAAGCGCCAAGTCCGATTCTTTCAGCTCCCATTTTTTCAAATGCGAACTCAAACAATAGATATTTACAATGTTTATTTAATCCTGTACCTCTAAACTTTTTTCCGTACCAAGTATAACCCAATCGAATGGCTTTTAAACTTGGAACTATTTCGCAGTATCTTGTGCTTCCTGCAAATTGATTTTTAATTTTGTCGAAAACGACAAACGGATAATCTTTTTCCGCTATTCGATTGTCAATAGTAAACTGAATATATTTAGTTAGATTTTCAATTCCGTTTCCTTTTGCAAACGCATATTTCCAAATGTCAGGTTCATTAGCTATTT
>CALDCO010000339.1 GCA_937937185.1 uncultured Flavobacteriaceae bacterium | reverse complement strand
TCGTTAATTTACCTTCAATGGCGACCTCTTTACCTTTAATTAAATAATTCTCTACAAGACTTGCCGTTTTACCCCAAGCGACGATATTATGCCATTGCGTATCGGTTACTTTTTCTCCACTAGCATTCTTGTAATTCTCATTGGTAGCGATTGAAAATTTTGCTAGTTTCTTTCCCGATTCTAAGTTGATAATTTCTGGGTCATTGCCCAAGTTTCCAATCAACTGTACTTTGTTTCTAAGTGTACTCATCATTTTTATTTTTAATTGTTAAACAGTTAATACTATCGAAGTCATTTATTTCGACAGGACAAAACTAAAACAGCACCCCAATTTTATTCGGTTAGTACCTATTTAATTTCGTTTGTAATCATTTGTAGTCGTTTGTAATCGAATAACCCCCTCTTAAATGGTGTAAAAAATACGTAACTATTTTTTAGTTACAATGATTTTAATTATATTTGTACATGAGTAAGATTGAAAAACTAATTACAAAATTCAAAAGCGTTCCTAAAGATTTCACATGGAATGAGCTAGTGAAGGTATTAAACCATTTTGTTTTCAATGAAATAGCTCAGAAAGGTAAGACAGGTGGATCACGTGTAAAGTTTGTAGATGCAAACAAGAATATCGTAAACCTACACAAACCTCACCCGAGCAACATTGTAAAGCAATATGTAATTAGACAAACCTTAGAAAAATTCATATTATGGAAAATTATTTAAAATACAAAGACTATTTTGGGTCTGTAGAGTTTAGCGCCGAAGACAATACCCTATTCGGTAAAATTATAGGGATTAATGATTTAGTTTCATATGAGGCGAATTCAGTAGATGATCTAAGAACGGCTTTTACAGAGGCGGTAGATGATTATTTAGAAACTTGCAAAGAGCTAGAAAAAGAGCCAAACAAATTCTTTAAAGGCGTATTTAATGTTCGCACTTCAAACGAGAAACACAGAGCGTTATCGATAATGGCCGAGAAAAAGAATATGAAGTTGAATGAGTTAGTCAATAAAGCTTTTGATGTTATATTAAATACCGAATCTAGGTATTATGAAAATTTGATGATGGCTGTCAAGTCTTCTGAAAGAACAGGGAAGTTAGTAAAAACTAAGAAACGCTAAACAAACTATTTAATTATGGGTAGATATCGTGGGGATAGAGGTTTTCAGGCTATACAAGGATTTTTAGCGCTAATTTTGGTTGCCTTTGCTTGTTTTTCTACAAGTATATTTTTCCAATAGTCTTCTTAATTGGAGCAGTAATTATATACTTATCTGTAAAATATAATAAAAACAAGTAAGGGGAGGGGTTAGGAATTCTTGTTCCAACATGTATATAGATACATATAGATACCCCTTAGACAAAACATAAAGCATCATGAATCGATTATTAATACTACTATTTAGTATTTGTTTTTTTAACTGTAAAGCCCAAACCAAAACATTACAATTTTCAGATGGTATGACCTCTCCTACCGCTACATTAGATCAGGTTAAGTGGATTGCAGGCCACTGGAAAGGAGAGGCTTTTGGGGGAATAACTGAAGAATTTTGGAGCCCACCTTTGGGCGATTCTATGATGTTTTCTTTTAAACTCGTAGTCCATAATAAAGTGGTATTTTACGAATTAGGAGGCATAAGAGTACTAAACAATACGCTAGTACTTCAACTAAAACATTTTGATAATGAATTTAAAGGCTGGGAAGAAAAAGAGGAGACGGTAGATTTTAAACTCATTAAAATAGAAAAAAACAAGATTTATTTTGATGAATTTACTTTTGAAAAAATAAGTGATTCTGAAATGAACCTATACGTTGTTATTGATGAAAATGGGAAAAAAGAAGAAGTAACGTTTAATTACAAAAAACAATAAATGGCCATTCATATTGAAACCGAAAGATTAATATTGAGACCTGTTTTGGATACCGATCTAGAAGGCATGTTTGAATTGGATTCAGACCCAGAGGTACACAAATATTTAGGAAACAGACCCATAAAAACTAAAGAAGAAGCCCAAAAAGCTATTGATTATATAAAAAAACAATACAAAGAACGCGGTATAGGGCGCTGGGCTGTTTTAGATAAAACAACAAAAGAATTTATGGGTTGGTCTGGTTTAAAATTAAATACTAAAGAAGAGTCGTATCATCCCCATTATAGTGATTTTTATGATGTGGGCTACCGTTTTATTAAACGTTTTTGGGGTAAAGGCTATGCTACCGAATCTGGAAAAGCCGCAGTTCATTACGGATTTAATACGATGAAATTGCGAAGCATAAATGCCATTACAGAAATGGGGAATACCGCATCGCATAAGGCCCTATTAAAAATAGGATTAGATTATATTGAAGATTACGAATTTGAAATAGAAAACCAGAAATTCGATTTACGTTGGTATCACATTGAAAAACATTAAATTATGCAAAAAAAATGTCCAGAATGCGGAGAGAAAATCGTGGGAAGAATCGATAAAAAATTCTGTAGCGATTATTGTCGAAACGCGCACAATAATAAGATTAATAAAGATTCTAAAAACTTAATTCGCAATACCAATAATCGCTTACGAAAAAACTACCGCATACTAGAAGCTTTAAACCCTAATCAAAAAACTAAAACCTCTCGGGCAAAACTTATAGAGCGCGGTTTCGATTTTAATTATTTTACCAGTATTTATAAAACTAAAGCAGGAACCATATACTATTTTATATACGACCAAGGCTATTTACCGCTTGAAGGCGACTTTTACGCTTTGGTTAAAAGAGAGTAGGCCAATTGAATACACTACAGAACCAAAGTCGCCATATTGAAATTGAATTAGCTTTCGTGTTTCCAATTTTGAGATTTAAGTGTCATGGCCGCTTTTAACACGTCTTTTTGGCTAATTTGCCCAATTAGTTTCCCATTTTCAACAATTGGAAATCGCCTTCTTTTAGAACTTAAAAACTGCTTGGCGGCATCAAAAATACTTAAATTCCCATCAATGGTTTCAACATTTGTGGCCATATGGTTTTTAATAGCGTGGTTTTCCATAGGCATATTATAATAACGACTATCACTAATTTGTTTTATACAATCACCTTCAGAAATAACACCAATTAATTCCTGTTTTTCGTTTACAACTGGACCACCAGAAATTTTATGTTTAATTAATTTATCGATAACATCTTCAACAGATTGCGAGGGTTTAAAGGTGATTAAGTTTGTAGACATATAATCTCTAACTTTAAAAGGAATCGTATTTGTTGTTAGTTCTTGTTGTGCTAATTTTCGAGCACCTTGAAAGCTTTTAATACCCATGACTGTTCTCTTTATTGGTTCACAATTAAAGTTACTCATTTTTAATGAGTTAACCTAAATTAAATACCAGCTGTTTTTTTCCTATTTTTATACGACTTCATTTAAAATTTAAATAGAAAAAATATGATGGTAAAAAAAAGTATCGCGCTATTCATACTTATACTTGCTATTTTTACAAGTTTTAGTGCATTGTTGCCTAATACCAGCTCTGGTATAGAAACTCCTGAGCATAAATTTTCTTCGGCTAGAGCACTTGTACACCTTAAAGCGATATCGAAAAAACCGCATTTTTCAGGAAATAAAGCGCATGCCAAAGTAAGAGATTACATTATTAGAGAATTAAATGCTTTAGGACTTGCTACCCAAATACAAAAGGGTTTTACAATAAGTAAATGGAGAAATATCGCCAAACCAATAAATATTATAGCAAAAATAAAAGGAAGAAATACGGGTAAAGCTTTAATGTTACTTACCCATTACGATAGTAACCCACATTCCTCTTTGGGAGCTAGCGATGCGGGTTCTGGAGTGGTTACTATTTTAGAGGCTTTAAGGGCCTTTTTAAGTAAAAACAAGTCTCCAAAAAACGATATTATTATTCTTTTTTCTGATGCTGAAGAATTAGGTTTAAATGGTGCCGATTTATTCGTAAATCACAATGATTTGGCAAAAGAGGTAGGCTTAGTTTTAAATTTTGAAGCCAGAGGTAGTGGCGGACCTAGTTATATGCTTATAGAAACTAATGGCGGAAACGCCACACTAATGCATGAGTTTGTTAGGGCCAACCCCAAATTCCCAGTCGCTAACTCGTTAGCTTATAGCATTTATAAAAAACTTCCTAATGACACCGATTTAACCGTTTTTAGAAGGGATGGAGATATCGATGGCTTTAATTTTGCTTTTATCGACGACCATTTCGATTACCATACCCAAATGGACACCTTCGAGCGATTAGATAGAAATACCCTAGAACACCAAGGCAGTTACATGATGCCATTACTTTATCATTTTAGTGAAATTAATTTGAATGCCTTAAAAAGCGATCAAGATTATATTTATTTTAATGTGCCTTTTTTTAAAATTATAATGTATCCCTATTCATGGATTTTACCCATGTTAATTATAGGGATTATACTTTTTATCGCCTTATTAGTTTATGGCTTTAAAAACAAGAGACTTAACACTAAAATTGTTTTAAAAGGGTTTTTTGTTTTTTTATCGGCATTACTTTTTAGCGGTCTATTAAGCTATATTGGTTGGCAATTCATCCTAATTCTTTACCCAAAATATAACGACATACTACAAGGTTTTACTTATAACGGCCATACTTATATATGGCTATTCGTATTCTTAACCATAGGGATTTGTTTTTATAGCTATCATAAGGTTTATGCAAAAAATAATACGCCTAGTTTGTTAGTGGCTCCCTTAAGCATTTGGGTGATTCTTTGTAGCATTATTGCCTTAGAATTAAAAGGGGCTAGTTTTTTTATTATTCCAGTATTTTTTGCATTACTCGCCTTTTTTGTTTTGTTAAGACAAAAACAGCCTAGCTTAGTTATTATGGCATTAATAAGCATTCCCTTACTATTTATTATATCGCCACTAGTAAAAATGTTCCCTGTTGGTTTAGGCTTAAAAATGTTATATGTTTCTGCCATTTTTGTCGTACTAATCTTTGGATTGCTCTTACCCGTACTTGGCTACTTTAAACATAAAAAAAGGTGGGCTTATTTGTTTTTTCTCTTTGGGTTTACTGCCTTTTTAAAAGCCCATTTTAATTCTAGTTTTACCATTGAAAGGCCTAAACCTAATAGCTTAGTTTATACTTTAAACACCGATACAAATGAGGCGTTTTGGGCAACTTATGATGTTGTTTTAGATCCTTGGAGTAAAGATCGCTTAGGAGAAAATCCACCTGAAGCAAATGCGCTTAATAGCTCTGTTTTTGGAAGCAAATACAAGACAGAGTTCACTTACATGCAAAAAGCGCAAACTAAAGCCATTCCAGCACCTGTTGTAGAAACCACTTTTGATACTATTATTGGAAACACAAGGCATTTTAATATCTGTATTTCTTCGCTTAGAGACGTGCAACGTATGGAACTATTTTCAGATTCTACCAACGTATTTAATGCTTTTAAAGTTAATGGCGTTGCCGCTTTTAAAGAAAAGGGTAGTGATTATGTTTTTGAAAAACGATGGAAAAATAGATTATTCAGTTATTTTGTTTCCAATAACGAGCCGTTAGATTTATTTATTAGCGTACCCAAAACACAAAAAACAACATTAGAACTCTACGAATCTTCTTTCGATTTATTAGAAAACGAACATTTTAGCATCCCCAAAAGGCAAGGAACAATGATGCCCAAGCCTTTTGTACTTAATGATGCTATTGTATTAAAAAAGACCATTATATTAGAGTAGTCCTTTCCAGTATAAAATTTACCAAATCCTAACGCGGTCTTCGGGTTTTATATACATTTTATCACCTTCTTTAATACCAAATGCTTCATAAAAGGCATCGATATTTAAAAGCGGTTGAACAGCTCTATTCATTCCTGGAGAATGCGGATCTGTTTTAACTTGTGTTTTTAAAGCATTATCACGAGCCTTTGTGCGCCATACGGTTGCCCAACTCATAAAGAAACGTTGTTCGGCGGTAAACCCATCAATATCTGCAGGTCTATTACCCTGAAAACTCAATTGTAAGGCGTCGTAAGCAGCTAACACGCCACCTAAATCGCCTATGTTTTCTCCCAAAGTAAATTTTCCATTTATAAAGGTTTCTGGCAATACTTCTATGGCACTATATTGTGCTGCAAGGTCTGCCCCTAAACCTTCAAATTGCTTTAAATCTTCATCAGTCCACCAGTTATTAAGATTCCCATCTTTATCGTAACGCGAACCAGAATCGTCAAAACTATGGGAGATTTCATGGCCAATTACCGCTCCTATTCCGCCATAATTAACTGCATCGTCTGCCGTGTAATTATAAAAAGGAGGTTGTAATATCGCCGCAGGAAATACAATCTCATTAAACGAAGGGTTAAAATAAGCATTCACCACTTGAGGCGCCATAAACCATTCACTTTTATCCACTGGTTTTCCCAGTTTATCTATTCCTCTTTTGAAGTTCCATTTTGAAGCATTAATCATGTTTTGTAAGTACGACCCACCTTCATCAATGCTTTTAATTTCTAAAGTACTGTAATCTTTCCATTTATCTGGGTAAGCAATTTTCACTTTTAAAGCTTTCAATTTCTCAATTGCTTTTTCCTTTGTGTCTTGGCTCATCCAATCTAAATTATTAATTCTATTCTCAAAAGCAAGAATAACGTTTTTAATCATTTTCTCTGCTTTTGTTTTTGCTTCTGGAGGAAACTTTTCGTCTACATAAAGTTTTCCTAAGGCTTCTCCTACGGTTCTATTAAGCTGCCCTAAAGCATTTTCATCTCGGGGACGTTGTTTTTTAGCACCTCTTAATTCTTTATTGTAAAATGACCACCTGGATTTTTCTAATTCTGTGCTTAACATTCCCGCAGACCTATTAAGCGTAGTCCATTTTAAAAATACTTTTAAATCGGACACATTTCCCTTAGCTAAAAGATCTTGAAGCTTATGGTAATAGTTTAGTTCACTTATAATTACGGTATCTATTTGTTTTACTCCAATCGCTTTAAAATAGTTTTCCCAATTTACTGCAGGCACCATTTTTTTTAGTTGACTCATAGATCTAGGATTAAATCGTTTTCGAGCGTCTCTTCGGTCGACCTTATCCATTTTCACCTTAGCCAATTGGGTTTCAAAGGCTAAAACTTGCTTGGCTTGTTTATTGGCTTCGGCTTCAGTGGTTCCTAAATATTGAAGCATAGATGTCATGTAATCTACATATTTAATTCGCTTTTCTTTAGAATCCTTATCCTCTTTTACATAATAATCTCTATCTGGTAAACCTAAGCCATCGGCTGTTAAAAAAGCAACATTACGGTTACTGTCTTTTGGATGTGCCCCCACCCGAAAGCCCATTAGAGAAGGGCGTCCTAATTTTTGCATTTCAATTAAATAGGCTTGAAAATCGTTTATGCTTTTTATGTCATTAATCTTCTTTAAATAAGGTAAAATGGGTTTTAATCCTTGCTCATCTCGCCCTGTAGTATCCATTATTGTTTGAAATAATTTCACTGCTTTTTCTTGATCCGACCCTGGTAAAACTTGTATTTTTTTTAAATCCTTATTATTGGGCATGGTCGATTTTAAAATAGATAAGGCATCTCCATCTGTTTTCTTTCTTAATTCAGAGAAGCCTCCCCAAGAGGATCTGTCGTCAGGAATTTTTGTGACCTCAAGCCATTTTCCATTAACATGCTTAAAAAAATCTTCGCTAGCGCTTACAGATTTATCCATGTAATCTAAATTAATTCCTGGGATTTTTTCAACGACTTGAGCCGTTTCTTTTTTAACTTCATTTTTACACGCTAAGAAGCTTATTAGAGCTAATGCGACTATAAAAACAGATGGTTTTAAGTTGATTTTCATTTTAATTTATTTTATCAGTCTTGTAATTTAATTAATGTTTGATACTTAAAAGCATAAATTAAGAATTCTTTATACTCTATTTAACATAAAAACCCTGTAAATACCATTTCCGACTTAAAATTACTCACTAAAACTTGCCCTTTTTCATTTATGCTTCAAAATAAAATTTAACCGTAGCTAATGCTATGCTTGCATTTGCTTTTTTGCCTAAATAAAAATACCTGTATTTTATATGAGTATTTTTAAATCAGAACTGGTATGAGAAGGTCTTAAGGATAGAAAAACAGCATTTTTATAATGAACTAAGCCGAATTAAGCGTTAGGAAATTTGTTAGGTTATAAAATGACTTCAAAAAACAAAGCCTTCGTTTCACTTTTCAATCTAACTGTAGTGGTGCTGTGCTAAAATTAATAAAGCAACTATTTGTATTGTAGGTTCACTTGTTATTTCAAAGTTTTATTGCATCATTCGCGGTTCAATACGAGTTTTCATTATGAAATAACAAACCCAATTTTATCTTTAAAATAAAATTGGGTTGGTATATTTTTAACTATTCTAGGCTTAAAATAGTATTAATTTTTAATTATTGATTTGATCGATTTATACTGATTATCCTCTAGGATTAAAAAATACATTCCCGTTTCTAATTACGATAAATCCATAATTAATTTATTCGAAGAAATAGTTTCTGGGTCAAAATCAAATTTTAATACCCTT
>CALDCO010000338.1 GCA_937937185.1 uncultured Flavobacteriaceae bacterium | reverse complement strand
TTTTAACAAAGTAAGTGTCGTTGGTAATGATAAAACAAACGATCATGTTGTTTATAGAGAAATTCGTACGCGACCAGGAGAACTTTACAGTAAAGCTAATGTCGTAAGAACAATTCGTGAATTGAGTCAATTAGGCTTTTTTGATGCCGAACAAATTGCACCCAATTTTAACAACCCTAACCCCGAAGACGGCACCATAGACATGGAATATTCGGTCGTAGAATCTGGGTCTAGCCAAATAGAACTTCAAGGTGGTTATGGCGGCGGTGGCTTTATTGGAACATTAGGATTATCCTTTAATAACTTTGCTATTAAAGATCTGTTTAAAAAAGATGCCTATAAACCCATTCCAACTGGCGATGGACAAAAACTAGCCTTGCGTTTGCAAGCTAGTCGATTCTTCCAAACCTATAGCTTCTCTTTTTCCGAACCTTGGTTTGGCGGTAAAAAACCCGTACAATTCTCTACCTCGTTGTCGCATACCAAACAATTTTTGTTCGATCCTATAACTCGTAACGCAGATAGAGACCGGCGTTTTAATATTACAGGGGTTACGGTAGGAATCGCAAAAAGATTGGCCGTACCCGACGATTACTTTACCTTATCGCAAGCATTGAGCTACCAACACTATGACTTAAAAAACTACAATACCCGACTTTTTACTTTTGGAGACGGTTTTGCTAACAACTTGTCATATACCGCTGGAATTAGCCGAAACAACACGTTTAATGATCCTATTTTTCCTACGGGAGGCTCAAATTTCTTAGTTACTGCTAAGCTATCACTACCTTATTCGGTATTTAATGATGTCGATTACGAAGCATTAAGAATTGAAAGAGATGAGCAACTTACCATTGTTAACGACCCCGACGAAACTAATAACAACCGTAACCTTGCTTCTAATAGAGTCTCTGAGATCGACCAAGAACGTTTTAAATGGTTAGAATTTTATAAAATTAAATTTAAAGGGGATTGGTATACCAATATTATCGACAAGTTTGTTTTTAAATCGAGTATCGAATTTGGTTTCTTAGGCGCTTATAATCAAGACAGAGGGATTATTCCTTTTGAACGTGTTTTCTTAGGCGGTAGTGGTTTAGGTGTTGGTAGTTTAGATGGTAGAGAAAATGTGGCCCTCCGTGGTTATCCAGATAACAGGTTATCGTCCATAGATGGTGGCGCTATTTATAACAAGTACTCTTTAGAACTACGTTACCCTATAACCTTAGCGCAATCGGCTAAAATATATGCATTAACGTTTTTAGAGGCTGGAGCTGCTTATGATGAGTTTAAAAACTATAATCCTTTCGATGTAAAACGATCGGCAGGATTTGGCGTTAGAATATTTATGCCTGCCTTTGGTTTATTAGGTATCGATTTTGGACACGGATTCGATCCCTTACCCGGCCAAACGGTTAAACACGGATGGGATACACACTTTATAATTGGACAACAGTTCTAAATACAAACTCAATAAAACAAAGCATTTTTAAGATATTTATTTTTTTGGCATGATATTTTCTATGTAGTTTAATGACAATTTGATTCAAGAATTAAAATTTTAAATTTAAAATTCGTTATTTTGAAGTTTTTAAGATCAAAACAAAAAATACAGAGTCAAAACAATCATCTGTCATTTTTTGAGTTCTTATAAAACGATGAATAATAAAATAGTAAACCAGATGAAATTAAAAGTTCTTTTTTTATTGGCACTAATATCAATTCCTACTTTGGTTAACGCACAACGGGGGGTTCGAATAGGATATATCGATACAGAGTATATATTAGAAAACGTTCCTGAATATAGTGAAGCGACGTCTCAATTAGAGTCTAAAGTTCAAAATTGGAAAAATGAAATCGACACGAAGTTAAGTGGCGTTAAAGAAAAACGAAACGAACTTAATAACGAAAAAGCATTACTCACTAAGGAATTGGTTGAAGAAAGAGAAGAAGATCTCTTTTTTGAAGAAAAGGAGATTTTAGATTATCAGCAAAAACGATTTGGTCCTAATGGCGATTTAATGATTCAGAAAAAACAATTAATGCAACCTATACAAGATCAAATTTTTCAAGCAGTACAAGATATTGCTAAAGCCAAAAAATACGATTTTGTTTTTGACAAATCGGCAGATGTCGTCATGCTCTACTCGGCCGATCGATTTGATATGAGCGAGCAAGTGTTAAGAACCATTAAAAGAGCTTCAAAACGCAACCAAGCAAAATCTAAATTTGAAAAGAAAAATGCTAAAGAAGAAGATGTTGTTGTTGAAGTGAATGAGGAAAAAGATGCGAGACAAGAAGCCTTAGATAAAAAGAAAAAGGAACGAGAAGCACTTGCTAAAGAAAGAAGAGAAAAAATATTAGCTGAAAGAGAAGCTAAGAAAAAAGAACTGGCCGACAAGCGTAAAAAAGCCTTAGAAGCTAGAAAAAATGGAGGAAGCACACCGCCATCAGGAAATGATGATGAGGGCACTAGTGAAGGTGCAGATGGTGATGAGAAGCTTACACCAGAGCAAATTTTAGAAGCTAGAAAAAAAGCAAAATTAGCCGATAGAGAAGCTAGAAAAAAACAATTAGAAGAACGTAAAAAGAAAATCTTAGAGGATCGTAAAAAGGCAAAAGAAAAAAACGAAGCTGCTCCTAAAGACGAGAATCAAGACGATAATTAATATTTTATAACACACAAATACTATTTTAACAATGAAACAATTCAAAACCCTATTATTTGCTGCAGTATTATTTTTTGGAGCGACTAGCTTAACACAAGCGCAATCAAAAATAGCTCACATTAATACTCAAGAGTTAGTGGCGGCGATGCCAGCTACAAAAAATGCTCAAGCAGAAGTAGAGAAATTAGCTAAAACATATGAGGCAGACATAAAGTCTATGGCAGAAGAATTAGACAAATTAGCTAAACGTTACGATGCGGAATCTGCTTCTCAAACACAAGAAGAAAACATGAAGCGTGTCCAAGAGGTACAAACTAAAGAAAAAAACATTCGTCAATTTCAAGGGCAAGCACAACAAGAGCTTCAAAAGAAAGAATTTGATTTATTAAAGCCTATAACAGAAAAAGCTAAAGCGGCTATTTTAAAAGTTGGTAGAGCTCAAGGTTTTACCTACGTACTAGATTCTTCTCAAGGTGGCGTAATTATGGCCGATGGTAAAGACATTATGACTGAGGTAAAAAAAGAATTAGGATTCTAATAAAAAACAATATTATTTAAACACCACCTTGAGTATTAGTCTTAAGGTGGTTTTTGTTTTTTGTATCTTAACCAGGAATTGTATGATACCTTTTTTAACCATGAAGAGCGATAGATAAGGACACGTATTTTAATTATAAGTAATATAAAAATATCTGGTTTAGCGTAGTTGAAACTTATTTGTTAACAAACGAATCGTTCCCGCCCTTAAAGGCTTGAATAGATCACAGATGCTACTTTAACATACGTAGTACCATATCATTTAAACGGACATTGATAAACAATCGCAACCTAACCAATTAAAGTATGAGCAAGCAGCCCATTGGCATATTCGATTCTGGTGTTGGAGGCACCTCCATTTGGAAAGAAATTCATCATTTATTACCTTATGAAAACACCATCTATTTAGCCGATAGCATTAATGCTCCTTATGGCCCTAAAGGAAAACAAGCCATTATAGATTTAAGCTTAAAAAATACCCAGTTGCTTTTAAAAAAAAATTGCAAACTCATTGTGGTTGCCTGTAATACGGCAACAACGAATGCCATTTCTTTACTAAGAGAACGCTATACTTGTCCTTTTATAGGTATTGAGCCCGCTATTAAACCTGCTGCACTTAATTCTAAAACTAAAGCAATAGGAATATTAGCAACTAAAGGCACTTTATCTAGTAAATTATTTCATACTACCACCAGTTTATACAGTAGGGGTTTAACCATTATAGAGCAGGAAGGCGAGGGCATTGTTGAGCTCATTGAAAATGGAAAAATTAATTCTCCTGAAATGACTTTTCTCTTAGAAACCTATTTAAACCCTATGCGTAAGGCAAATATCGATTATTTAGTATTAGGCTGTACACACTACCCTTACTTAATTCCGCAATTAAGGAAGCACCTTCCTAAACAGGTAAAAATTATTGATTCTGGAGAAGCCGTTGCTAGACAAACTAAAGCCGTTTTAAGGAAAAATAATTTACTCGTTAGGTCTAAAAATAGTGCTTCACATCAGTTTTTTTCTAATGGCAATGTAGAGGTTATGGCATCGCTTCTAAGTGAAAACTTCGAGGTTAATTATTTTAAATTTTAGAATTAATAGATTTATTTTACTAAGCATCCACAGATTTTACTTAGGTTGAATAGTAACCTATCTTTTATAAAAAACCTTGAGTTATTAATAGTTAACGTGTTTTTTATTTAAAACATCGATAATCATTGCTATACTTACTTTAATTAATTAATTTTTAACCCTAAAAGTGAATTATGCCATACTTTTCTAAAAAACTTCAATTAAAAAAAATACATGTTTTATTATTAGTCCTTTTTACCTACAGTAATTTATGGGCTGAAGACTATTATATTAATGCCAATTCAGGTAACGATTCTAATAACGGAACTAGTCCAAATAGTGCATGGAAAACTCTCGAAAAAGTAAATGCGTTTACTTTTTCTCCTGGCGATAATTTGTTTTTCAGATCTGGCCAAGTTTGGAACGGACAACTTTTATTAAATAATTCTGGGACAAATGGAAATCCTATAAAAGTAGATAAATATGGTAATGGTAACAAACCAATAATTAATGGAGGAGGCTTGTTAACAAATAGTGCAGCCACTGTATTAATCAAAAATGCAGAATATATAGAGATTAATAATTTAGAATTAACAAACACCAATGGTGACACAGATTACCAAGGGGATTTATGGGCTATTTTAGGAGAGTTAGACATTGCTGGTGGTATGGAAGCGAATCACATTTATATTCGTAATTGTTTTATTCATGATGTAAACGGTGATGTCGCCACCAAAACTACTGGAGGTATTTATATGACTGCATTTGGAGAGGATCCTTCAAGATATAATGATTTAAGAATCGAGAACAATGAGATTGATAATATTGGTGGTTTAGGTATTGCCAATCAATCGTCCTATGCTTCAATTGCATCAGATACTAGATATCCTTCTTTAAATATAAAAATTAGAGGTAATAGAATAAGTAATACAGGAAGAAATAATTTAATCATTAGAGCAAGCGATGGTTCTGTTGTAGAGTATAACACATTTGTTAATAGTAGCAGACATGATACTGGGCACAGTATATTTTGTTTTAATACAGATAAAGTTTTAATACAATACAATGAGACTTATGGGAATACGGGAAGTGGCAACAAAGACAGAGGGGCTTACGACGCAGATTATAATTGTAAAAACACAATAATACAATATAATTACAGTCATGATAATTTTTGGGGCTTTGCTATTATGAAAAGAGCCGTAAATGAAAATGTGACTATTAGATATAATATTTCTGAAAACGATAGCAAAGCCATCTATTTTTATGGATTTGAGAACCAAAGCGGTATGACAACCGCTAATATATACAATAACACCCATTACCTTAAATCTGGTATTAAAATTTCAGTATTTGGTAGAGACGGTTTTAAACGTACTGCAATTAAAACTAATTTTTCTAATAATATTTTCTATTTTGAAGACAGTGGCTCTGTTTGGGGAGAATTTAATTCGGGTTCTGTTAATTTTAGAAATAATTGCTTTTATAACATAGAGGCATTAGGAACAAATTTCATTACTTCTAACCCAAGATTAATTAGTCCTAATGCTGGAGAGAAAGATATCGATTGGTCTAATTATCCAAATGTATTGGTAGGTTATAAACTTCAAGAAAACTCTCCTTGTATTGATGCTGGTAGAAATATATCAAATAATGGCGGATTCGATTTTTGGGGAGAACCACTTTATAATGGCGCTGCCGATATAGGCGCTTCAGAATATAGAAAACCCATTGATTCTGGAGAAAAAGATATTTTTCTTGTTATAGGAGAAGCTAATGCCGCAGGTAGAGCCACCATTGAAGCGAAAGATAGAATTACTTCACAAAACATTCTTTTATTGAATAATCAAGGACAATGGGAAATTGCTGTAAACCCATTAAATCAACACTCTACTATTCGTAAAGATATTTCTGATCAAAAATTAGGTTATGCGCATGCGTTTGGAAAGTTTTTAAATTCTGTTTTGTCTAAAAAAATAGGCTTAGTTGTTAATGCAAGAGGAGGCAGTAGTATTAATCAATGGGCTAAAGGCGCTTCAGATGATTTTTATGGCGAAGCGCTAGCTAGAATTCAAACCGCAATGAATATACCTGGTTCAAATCTTAAAGGTGTTTTATGGCATCAAGGCGAAAGTAATAGAAATGATGGATTAGCTTACATTACAAAATTACAGGGTATTATTAATAGTTTAAGAACCGATTTAAACCTACCAAATCTTCCTTTTATTGCTGGACAATTAAGTCAGGAAAAATTAGAAAATGAAGATTTTAATATGACTATTTTACCAACATTATCCAATACTGTTTCTAATACGGATTATGCAAATTCTGACTGCTTAGGCACTACTAATTTAACTCATTTTGATTCAGAAGCACAGCGAATTTTAGGTGGTCGTTATGCGAGTAAAATTTTAAATAAAGCGTATGGTTTCAGAATAGTAACAGATACTATTTGGGTAAAAGAAGATTCTTACGTTAGAGCAGGTAGAAATGCTAATCAAAATTATAATTCTGAAGGGGTATTAAGAGTAAAAACAAGTTCTAACCAAGACTTTACAAGAGAAAGCTACTTAAAGTTTGATTTATCTGGTGTTCAAAACGATAAAATTATTGATGCCAATCTTATTGTTAACGGTTTATCTTCGGAAGGAGGAAGTATTGACGTTACCGTATTTGAAACAACAGACAACTGGTCGGAATCTAATATTACTTGGAACAATAAACCTACTTCTGGAAAAAATTTGGAAGTTTTAACTGTGTCTGAAGAACAAGACACTAATTATAAAATATTTTTGAGCGAATACGCCCAAGAAACGCAAGACTCCGATAATGTGCTTTCTATAGTCATAAAAAATGCAACTAATGCCTCTGGGCAATTTAGATTTAAGAGTAAGGAAGATTTAAATAACCAAAAATTAAGACCTTATTTATTAGTAACCACAGTAACTAATAATATTTTAAATGTACCAAATGACGACCTTGACCCAAGTGATAAAATAGAAGAAGTATTTGTTTACCCAAACCCTGTTAGTGATATCTTGTACTTTAAAAATTTATTCTCTAACAATGTCTCAAAAATAGAAATGTTTAATATTAATGGAAAACTAATAGCTAATCATTTAGATCTTTCATCCATAAAAAATTCTGGGCTTAATACAAAGCAATACTCTAAAGGTTTATATTTAATGAGATTCTTTAAAAAGAATGGACAAATTGTCAATAAAAAAATAATTATTCGTTAATATATATAATTAATTCAGGTTTCTGTTTTGAGCTATACATGTGCCCTTTTATTTTTAATCCTTTTTTATATGAGTTAAGAACGAATAGTCGTCCATGTAGTTTAACATTAAAAAAAACAAATCCAAGTTCACACTTAATCTGATTTAAATTTACATTATAAATGAAACGAAGAGGGCTTTTGATAATGTGCACATTAATAGTAATAGTGTTTTTGCTCTTTAATTCTTATAACAAAAAAAAAGATTTCTCAACACCGCATCCCAATGCTTCAGCGGTAGTTACTGTAAATAATTTAAACGTAAATGAAGAAGAATATTTACTTCATCTTAATAGAGAAATTGCGATGACGTATAACCACTTCTATCAAAATTTTGGTATAGAAAATTCGCCAAAATTTTGGAATACTCCAATTAATAATATAAAACCAATAAATTTTCTTAAAAAACGAACCAATGCTAAAGTTGTTGAAACAAAAGTCATTCATACATTAGCCCAAAAATATAAGGTTATTAATAATTTTAATTTTAAAGAATTTAAGTTACAATGGAAAGAATATAATAAAAGTAGAAAAGAAGCTCATGACAAAGGTGAGACTATTTATGGCGCTATACAAACAGATATGCCTGCATACTACTATTATTTATTGAGTAATTTAAAAATTAGAGTTAAAGAAAAAATTTTAAAAAGCGATTTTAATATTTCGGAAAGCGATTTAAAGCAATATTATGAAAAAATAAAAGGCGATCACTTTTATTATTCCGAGAAAATTAACATTGAGGTATTTAAGTTTGATTACAATCTACTATCGTATCAAGAATCAAAACAAAAAATAGAGGACATTAAAAAAAAGATAGATAACGGAGAGATTCTAAATAAAGCACTAGAAAAAAAATACCCGCCTGGAGTTTATTTAGAAAAAACAATTTATGATTCCATTCCTATTTACGGAGAAGATAATCCAGATGAAATTATTAAAAAAAATGCTAAAGATTTAAAATTAAACGAACATCGAATCGTAAAATCTCAAGAAGGAGCCTACCTTATTAAATTAAAAAGTACTTCAAAGAAAAAATATTAC
>CALDCO010000337.1 GCA_937937185.1 uncultured Flavobacteriaceae bacterium | reverse complement strand
CCATAACGCTTCTTTTGAATATAATTCTATTGCCTTTTCAGCAAAAGCCATAGGTTCATCTTCTATAAAGCCCGGAATTTCTTTATCACACAAGCCTTCAGCAGCGATTGAAGACATTCCTGAAGGCGTTCCATTTTTCATGGCATCTATGAGTTTTCCTTTTAGGCCTGCACCAAACTGCAGAGGCGCTAAACACACTCTAGCTTTTTGCATTACCGCATTCACATCCTCAATAAAACCTTTAATTATAAACCCCTCCTTTTTATTGTTTAAATCATTAATTTTTTGTGAGGCATAAGCCCCGTAAACATGCAATTCGGCATCAGGAAGCGCTTGCTTAATTAAAGGCCAAATCGTTTTTTTTAAATATTTTACAGCTTGAATATTGGGTTCATGCAAAAAATTGCCAATGCTTATAAAATGTTCGCGATCATTAAATTTTGGTGACAATTCTTGAGCTTCCGTAGCAACTGGCTCGATAAGAAAAGGAAGATAATAAATAAGTGCTTTATCGATATGAAAATCTGATTTTAAGATTTTTATTTCAGCTTCAGAGATCATTAAACTCAAATCACACCTATAAATACTTGCTATTTCTCTATGCGCAATGGCATTAAATAAATACGTTTTATCAAAAGGTTTTTCATCTGTAAAAGCGTTTTGCCTTCCTTTTCTAAGGCAATGCAAATCTTCTGTATCAAGAATTCGTAAAGCTGCAGGACAGTTTTCGGCCACTCGCCAACCAAATTGTTCTTCAATCATAAAACGATCGAAAACAACGATATTAGGGTTTAAGGCTTTAATAAAATTATCGAAACTAGAATCGTTTAATTCGATAGATTCTGCAGTAACTCCAATACTTTTTAAATTAAAAGCATTGTCACTTTTTGCACAGGCGGTAGCAAATGTTATTTCATAATTCCCTTTCTGGAATAAGGCTATTAGTTGTAGCATTCTGCTTCCTGCTGCAGAACTTTTAGGCTCTGGCCATACAAAACCAATAATTAAGACTTTTTTATTCATAAAAATTTAAAATAATGAACTGTTTTTATTCAAAACCAGCTGCTTCGAACTAATATACAGGTTTGGGTTCTATGGCATATTTTATTCGCACTTGTTTAGCCCAGGTTATGACTTGATCTATTTGTTCGCCAGATAAATTTGCATTACCGTGAGTCCATGTGTATGAAGAAAGTGGCATTTCTCTTTCCTTAACCATTTCTATAATTTCTTCTAGTTTATGGTCTTTTCGTTTTAAACCATATTTTTCCCACTTGGAAAAATTTAGGTGCTTACTACCATGAGTAATGTGATCGTTCAACCAATAATTAATTGGTGTTATCGCATTGTACCAAGGATATCTTGTATCGCTACTGTGGCAATCAAAACAGGTTTCTTCTAAAATCGTTTTTACAGGTGCTGGAGGTCGCGTGTCTTCTAAAAAAGCCTTAACCAACGTGGCATCTCCTTTATTTTTTTCTGGTCTAAAGAACTGAGCTATAATAAGCAGTATTGCAACTATTAAACCCACTTTTTTCATAACCTTCATTGCCATTTATTAATTTTTAAGAAATCTAATAGATTTTTATAACCCAAGCGAAAAATAGTTAATTTTTATTAATTTTAGATCCTTTTTCTTGTTTCATAGATTGCAAAATAGCGTAATTTGAATGTTTGATAATGTATCATAATAGATACTGGTTTATTCACCATTGCGATTTTAAAATTAAGTATTTATGAATTTAATGACGAGTGTTATCTTGAATTATTATTATACGAACGTGATGTGATTCTGAAATATCTCGAAGCTTCGGGACAAAATGACGAGAATTTAACTAAAACTGGTTTAGAGAAATATTAAAAAATTAGTGAAACCGCTTTATAAATAAACAGAAATACTCTTGACTACAGAAGCACTATATCAAGAATTACATAAGGTTAATCATTCCAAAGAAAAGCGACTAGCCTACGCTAATTTAATGATTGAAAACCCTAATTTAATCTCCAAATTAATTGATATTCTTTTTTTGGTAAATGACAAAATATCTCCCCGAGCTGCTTGGGTGTTAGAGTTTATGTGTGCTGAGCATCTTGAGGCTATTATTCCCCATTTAGATCGTTTTATAGATAATATGCATACGGTTCATTTGGATCCTGCGGTTCGCCCTGTTTCAAAAATATGTGAGCATTTAATCACGACTTATTACGCTAAAGAAGATAGTGAAATTAAAAAATATTTACTTCCAAAACATCTTGAAAAAATTACTGAAACCTGTTTTGACTGGATGATTAATGATGAAAAAGTAGCACCTAAAGCCTATGGAATGAATTGTTTATATTTATTAGGAAAAGATTACGATTGGATTCATCCAGAACTCGTTACCATTTTGCAACGCGATTACCACACGCAAAGTGCGGCATTTAAAGCACGCTCGCGGCATATTTTCAAGAAATTAAAAATGAAATAAAAATAAAATCATGCTTAGGTGTAAAAATTCATATTCCTATTTATTTACAAAAAGGTTGTAACTTCAAATTAAAATAAAAGTATGGCTTATCATTTAAATTCAAAAAAACTTCTAACTTGTAAGAGCATACTTCTAAGTTACTTCCCTATATTTGCACCTTTCAAAAAAATAACACATGTCATTATCTACACTTAACGCTATTTCACCAATAGATGGTCGCTATCGAAATAAAATAGCAGTTTTAGAGACCTATTTCTCTGAAGGGGCCTTAATAAAATACCGTGTATTAGTTGAAATTGAATATTTCATTGCTTTGTGTGAAATTCCTTTACCGCAATTGGCAGCGGTTAATATTAAAGTCTTTGAAGACTTGCGTAAAATTTATCGTGAATTCTCAACTGAAGATGCTTTAGCGATCAAAGAAATCGAAAAAGTGACCAACCACGATGTTAAAGCGGTCGAATATTTTATTAAAAACAAATTCGATCAATTAGGCCTTTCTGAATACAAAGAGTTTATTCATTTTGGATTAACATCGCAAGACATAAATAATACAGCCATTCCTTTAAGCATTAAAGAAGCAATGAATGATGCTTATGTTCCAGAATATTTCAATATTTTAAAACGCTTAAAAGAGTTGGCAATTGAGTGGAAAGCCATTCCTATGCTCGCAAGAACCCATGGCCAACCTGCATCACCTACAAGGCTAGGAAAAGAAATAAACGTTTTTGTGGTGCGATTAGAAGAACAGTTTAATTTGTTAAATGATATTCCTAGTGCGGCCAAATTTGGTGGTGCCACTGGCAATTTTAATGCGCATAAAGTCGCTTACCCTGATATTGATTGGAAAGTATTTGGATCTAAATTTGTACAAGAAAAACTAGGCTTACAACATTCTTTTCCAACAACGCAAATTGAGCATTACGACCATATGGCCGCTTTATTTGATTGTTTAAAAAGGATAAACACCATTATCATAGATTTAAATAGAGACTTCTGGTCTTATGTGTCTATGGATTATTTTAAGCAAAAAATTAAAGCTGGAGAAGTTGGAAGTTCTGCAATGCCTCACAAAGTAAATCCCATAGATTTTGAAAATAGTGAAGGTAACTTAGGAATTGCTAATGCCATTTTTGAACACCTGTCTTCTAAACTACCCATTTCTCGTTTACAACGCGATCTTACAGATAGTACCGTTTTAAGAAACGTTGGTGTGCCATTTGGACATACTTTAATTGCCTATCAAAGCACATTGAAAGGATTAAATAAATTATTACTTAACGAAGCTAAATTTAAAGCCGATTTGGAGAGCAACTGGGCAGTAGTCGCCGAGGCCATTCAAACCATATTAAGAAGAGAAGGTTACCCTAACCCTTATGAAGCTTTAAAAGGACTAACGCGAACAAATGAGGCCATTAACAAAAAATCCATTTCAGAATTTATCGATACATTAAAAGTAAACAACACCATAAAAGAGGAATTGAAAGCCATATCACCGAGTAATTATACCGGGATATAATACATTGGTCTGCCTCTATTTTAAACTATTTTTTAGTTAAGCGAAAAATGGTTAAGAAAAATGTAATACAATATTGCGCTTCAATTTATCGTTAGCCCTTGTAAATCACATAATTTTCGCTTATTTTCACCATTGAAAAATTAAATTGTTGTTATGAAAAAATCACTTGTACCGCTACTTCTTTTATTTTTTTTAATTTCATGCGGAAATGACGATGAAGAGCTTACACCTGTTGAAGAGCCTACATCTGAAATATGCATGGCACCAACCGCTATTCAAACCAGTGCTATTGAAATTAATAGTACCACTCTAAGTTGGAGTAATTCTAATGCTACAGCAACTTACAGTATTGAGTATGGTTTAAAAGGATTTACGCAAGGTTCTGGTACAACTGTAACCAGTAACGAAACAAGTACCACTATCGCTGGTTTAGATGCCGATACCGAATACGATGTGTACGTAAAAGCCATTTGTGGCGCTAATGATGAAAGTGATGCTGCTAGTGTACTAAGTTTTAAAACAGCACCGCCAAGAGTAATTGCTGAATTTTTACCAAATCTTTCCGATTTAAATTTATTTAGTGGGGATTTAAATAGCCTAACACCTAGTCAATATGCTTTTGAATACAATCTTATTACGCCTCTATTTTCAGACTATTCAAGTAAGCAACGTATTGTTGCTTTGCCAGAGGGTACAAAAATAACCCCTAACGGAGAAGGCATGCCAGATTTCCCAGAAAATACACTTATTGCAAAAACATTTTTTTACAATATTGATGATAGAGATACCAGTCTTGGTAAAACTATTATTGAAACCAGAATCCTATTAAAGAAAAATGGCCTATGGGAAACTGGAGATTACATATGGAATGACGATCAAACTGAAGCCGTGTTAGATAACTCAGGAAGCGAGGTTCCAATTACTTATATAGATAGTGAGGGAGACACTCAAAATGTTAATTATAAAATACCTTCTGGATTTGATTGTGCGGAGTGCCACGTTATTGCAGATGTAGCTGCGCCACTTGGCCCAAAATTAAGAAACCTTAATGCAAATAATCAATTACAAGATCTTATAGCAAACAGTTATTTAGAAATGATCGATGTTTCTAGTATTACGCCATTACCAAAATGGGACGATGCCACTTTTAGTATTGAAGAAAGAGCACGTGCCTATATGGATGTTAACTGTGCTTCATGTCATATAGATGGTGGTTCGTGTGAGAATAATTCTATATTAAGACTGCCTTATGAATTAGATTTTTCTACTACTAAAATATTAGATCGAATAGTAGAAATTGATGAACGTATGCAATTTTACGTTCCAGATTTTAGTATGCCGCAAATTGGAACAACAATGATTCATATTGAGGGCTATGAACTAGTAAGAGAATATTTAGATAGTTTATAATTCTTTACCATAAAAAGAGGCTTATATAACGATAAGCCTCTTTTTCATAATTAACATAAACTATAAATTTTTATTTAAAAAAATCTACAAGACCTTTTAATTGATTTTTACCAGCATCTGCCTTCTGTAAATCATTAATTAATTTTACCATATGTTCTGGCTTCATATTATCACCTAATACTCTAGCCACTCCAAACCCTTTTTCTTCAATACTTGCGAGAATTAAAACCTCATCAACGACTTCTCCTGTACCTTCAGTATTTACAGTAAACTTTATACCATCGGTTTTAAACTCCATCAGTTCGTCGTACTTTTCATTTTTAAAGATCTTTTCTACATTATCTAACTCTTTATGGTAAGCTTCTAAATTATTATCAGCAATACGATAACCTAAGAAGTTTATTTTTTCTAGAGAATGATACGCGTCCTTTTGTTCTTTTGTAAATTCCGCATCATTAATGGCTATCATTTTTGGTGACAAATCAATTACCGTAAAATTTGGTAATTCTTGATGTTCTACAATATACGTTTGAATTGATCCTTCATTTTTACAGCTCGCTAAGAGAACAATTAATATAAAGTTTATAAATAACGTTTTAATGTGCCTTAGCATAACTTTACTTTTTATTTTTCTTGTTTAATTTATCGCCTCCTGGTAAATCCATTTTGTTGGCCAACTTAGAGATTTGATTTAAATCGATATCCCCTGTAAAAGAAATAAGCACTGTTTCTATACTTCTCTTTTTACCGTTTATACTAATGTCTTGATTCTTCATTACTGTATCTAATCCATTTACAAACATTAATAATTCACTTACATGATCTTCATCTTTGCCTTCTTTAACATAAAATTTCACAATCATGCCGTCGTCTTTTACTTCCATTAATTCTTCTAAAGCATTTTTACGCTTATTTACCCAACTGGTAATATCTGTTGCTATTGCTTTATTATCTGTCGCCATCGTTTTAAAACTGGTAATACTATTTACCATGTTTAAAAACTCTTGCGCTTCAGGATCGTCTGTATTAATATCTATTTTGGCTAACATTTGGAACATTTTAGGCTTAATTGAGACATAAGTAACATCATTATCATCACTATATTTCTCAAATATTGAGCTTTGAGCCATTGCTGTTAATGGCATAACCATTATGGCCAATACAAATAAAGTAAGCGTCTTTTTCATTGTTTTCATTTTTATATTTATTGTTTTCATGTGTTCTTTTTTTAATTGATTTTTAATTCTAAATGAAATTTACCTGTGTTTTTTAGTGGTTCTAAAATTAAGTTTTCGGCACCTTTCATAATAGTTCTCTTAATCGTTAATAATTTTACTTTTTAAATATTCGGTTTAAGGGTTTATTCATATCGCCAAGATATTCAAATGAGGTGTTCGCTTTTTCTAAATGCCCCAGGTAAGCGACCTGCTTAGTACCTTTATTGAATACATTGGAAACCAATTGGAGCGATTGCTTAATCTCTTTTAAGGCAAGCTCTTTTTCATTGATACTATAGGTTCCCAATTCGTCTTGAGGAATTACTGTATTATTAAAATACAGCCCCAACATAAGAACTGCTACTGCTGCGACAGCGATCCATTTGTAGTTAAAAACGTTTTTAGTGGTTAATGGCACGTCTTTAGTAAACTGTTCTTGTTGATTTACCAAAAAATAACCAAATAATGGTTTATACCTTTCTAAATGTGGCGCTACAGTATCTTGAGAAAAATAGCTTTTTAACTGCTGCTCTTCTTTTAGAGACGTTTCTCCATTATCGTATTTTTCTAGTAATTTTTCTATATTATTTAATACCATAATTATGCGTATTAGTTAATTGTTGTCTTATTGTTTTTCTTGCGCGAGATAATGTTACCCTAATTGCTGTTTCGCTCATTTCTAACATTTTCGCAATCTCTTTAAACTCGTATTGTTCTATATCTCTTAATTGTATTACCATTCTTTGTTGTTCTGGCAAGGCTTCTATTATCTTCCCTACCCACCCTATGCTATCATTAAGTTCTACTTGTTTTTGTAATGCCACATTATGGTCTTGATAATTACTGTGTACTATTTTTAAATTTTGAGCCTGTTTAGACTTTAACTTATCAAAACAAAAATTCTTAGTCATCGTCATAGAAAACGCTTCTACATTTTTATATTGAGCTATTTTCTTATTATTCGTCCATAATTTTAATAACACTTCTTGTGTCGCATCTTCAGCTTCTTCTGTAGACACTAAAAGCCGTTTAGCAAGTCTAAAAACCTTATCTTTAAATGGCATTACAATATTTAAAAATTCTGCTTGTGTCATTTTTGGTTTGATTGTGGTTATATAAAACTTCTTATTCGCTTTATGTTATTACGACGAGCCACTCCCCATTTTGTTACAAAAAGTTTTTAAAACAAAATAAAGTTCCTATTTTTAGAGTTCATAGTATATGAAAGCTATGACTTTAATATACGACTTAAATTTAGAGCACTTTAAGCTTTTTTAGGTTAAATTATGAACTTATATGTCTGCTAATGGATTTAAGTTTACAAAAATTACTTTTTATGAAAAACTCAAAATTTGCTATCCTCATAATAACTGCATTACTATTAACAGGCTGTTTTAGTGATCAAGATGATAACATCATTTCTGCCAGTGAGGTTAATGACTTTATATGGAAAGGAATGAATCTTGCTTATTTATACAAGGATGAGATTCCTAATTTAGCTAATGATCGCTTTTCTTCAGATGAAGAATATGCCACTTATTTAAATGGCTTCGATGATCCTGAGGCATTATTTGAAAGTTTAATTTACAATCGCCAAACTGTAGATAGATTTAGTTGGATTGTTGATGATTTTTTAGCCTTAGAACAGCAACTCTCTGGTACTACACTATCTAATGGAATGGAATTTAGCCTTAGAAGAGTTACCCCAAATAGCGATGCTGTTTTTGGTTATGTGCGTTATGTATTGCCAGGTACCAGCGCCGAAAATGCTGGTTTGCAAAGAGGCGCAATTTTCTCTGGAATTGATGGCACAAGCTTAACTGTAGATAATTTTAGAACATTATTAAGTCCAGAAGCTTACGCTATAAATTTAGCCACTTTTAATGATAATGGTACGCCTGAGGCTGATGACGATTCTGTAACACCAATAGACGATGCGATTAGTTTAACAAAAGCACCTTATACAGAAAATCCAATCCTTATTAATTCTGTATTAAATGTAAATGGCAATAATGTAGGCTATTTAATGTATAATGGTTTTACAGGTACAGATGCTTTCGAAACCGAACTAAAAACTGTTTTTGCTAATTTCAAAGCGAATAATGTTACTGATTTGGTATTAGATTTAAGATATAACCCAGGAGGATCTGTGGTAACGGCGACACTATTAGGAAGTCTTATTACGGGACAATTCAATGGAGAAGTTTATTCAAGACTTATCTATAATAGTGGATTACAAGCTAATAATACAGATTTTAATTTCTCTAATGAAGAGAATAGCCTAAATTTAAATAAAGTTTATGTTCTAACTACTGGGTCATCGGCTTCAGCAAGTGAATTAGTGATAAACAGCTTAGACTCTTATATTGAAGTAGCACATATAGGAACAAAAACAGTTGGAAAATCTCAAGCCTCGGTAACATTGTATGATTCTCCAGATTTTTCTAGAAATGATGTGAGCCCACTTCATACTTATGCTATGCAACCATTAGTTGCAATTTCTGTAAACAAAAATGATGGGACTGTGCCTGCAGATGGTTTAATTCCCGATACTCAAATAAGCGAATCCATCTCTAATTTAGGCATTTTAGGAGATGTTAATGAGCCCTTACTCGCGGAAGCATTATTACAAATAGAAAATACTTTTAGTCTTTCGAGCCGTCATAACCAACCCGAATATCTTGTTGGTGATAGTAATGATTTTAAGCCTTTAAGAAAAGAAATGTATATTGATCTTAAATAATCTTAGTTTGTGTTTGTTACCTTATTGCTTAATTTATAGATGGCAAGTACGATTAAACCCATAGTTGATATTAGTTAATTTTTCTCATTATCCTTCTAAGACAATCAATCATTATTCCATGAGTGCCTCTTACAAAAGCAAAATCTTCGTTATCTTCTTCATTAATTGCGACTTGTCCAGTTACTTTTCTTGAATAAATAATTTCCAAAGTATTTAAATCATAAACTTCCAAAACGGTTGAAGCCACATTCTTTTTTCTACGATATGTTTCTCCTATTTTTAATGCCCCTATGTCGTTTTTTATGCTTTTACAATGAATATTTATTAAATAGTCAAATTTAGTCTCCTTTTTTACTTGCTCTAACAACAATTTGTTTGATTTTATTGGTAAGTGCGGTAAACTAATATTTTCTGCTTTTTTTAGATTACCTCCAAGTTTTTTGTAAAAACCATTATAAGCAATTTGGGTCGCCTTTTCTTTAATATCTTCTGGTGAATGTATCTCATTTAACAACCATTTCCCTTCTCTATAATCGATGCCATAAGGGGTAGATTCTAAGTCATGAACATAAGATGCCGTGTGGCAAGAGGTTAATAAAATTAAACAGAGGTGTAAAATTGTTTTTTTCATAATAGAGTGACCCTTATTTAAAGGGAATTTGAGCGAAAGCCGCCAACCATTTCAGGTTTTATTAACAGCTTTCGAACATGAACTAAATCTTTACTTAAAAAAGGTTTAAACTCATTACCTAGTTTTGTTACTTTTCCCATCCGTAGCGCTTTATATTAATCAAATTTCGGCTTTGGTCAAAAAAAAGAGACTTGTTTTAACTAGCAAGTCTCTTTGTTTTGGAAGTATCTAAAAAATATAATTACTTTTTATTTCTCTAACTTTTTAGTGGTATTTAAGGTTTTACTCATTTCCATAGAAATTGCTGAGCGATCATACTTTAGTTTACCAGACATGGTCTCTAAAATACAACTTCCATCTTTTTCGTTAAGCTCTAAAACTTTAGCGTGTAAACCACTTTTAGTAATTACTTTGTCACCACGTTTTAACTCGGCGGCAAACTTTTTTTCTTGTTTTGAACGTTTAATTTGTGGTGCTATCATAAAAAAATAGACCACAACAAACATGGCCAACATTGGCCACGCACTTAAAATGCCTTCACTCATTATTGAATTGTAGTGTTCTTTCCAGGTGCATTAGGATCTGGCTTAACGAAAGCCGTAATTTTAACGACTTCTTTCCCTGCTTGCGTATTCGCTGTAACAGTGACTGCTTTAGACACTTTATTAGTCCCTTTACCATTAAATTTTACCGTAAAGCTTCCTGATGCACCAGGTGCTAAAGGTTCTTTCGTCCAATCTTGAGGAATAGTACAACCACAAGAACTCTTAATATCTGTGATTACCAATGGTGCCTCTCCAGTATTTTTATAGTTAAATACAGTTTCTACATTGGTTCCTGAAATTATTTCTCCAAAATCATGTTCTTTTTTATCAAACTCAATTACAGGAAATTTAGATGAATTAGCATCTCTAGTAGCCGCAGCTGCTACATTGCTATCATCAATCTTTTTCGTTGCATCTTCTTTACAAGATGTAAATGCTATTAGGCAAACAGCGCTAAGCATTAAAAATACTTTTTTCATAATTTTAATTATTTATGGGTCATTATTGTATTGATTTGTAAAAGTAATAATAATTTTGAATTACATCAACCCTCGTCCCACTTTATTCAGTTTTCCTTTTTCTTGATATTCTTTAACTAATTTATCTAAAATACCATTAATGAAGATACTGCTTTTAGGGGTGGAGTACTCTTTAGAAATTTCTAAATATTCATTTATTGTTACTTTTGTAGGAATTGAAGGAAAGCTTTTCAATTCACAAATTGCCATTTTTAATAGGACATGATCTATGTTAGCAATTCTTTCAGAATCCCAATTCTTGGTTTTTTTTGAAATTTCGTTGGCTAATACCGATTGGTTTAACAAGGTTTTCTTAAACAAATTTAAAGCATATTCTTTATCTTCAATGTCTTTGTATAACGGCGTTGTAAAGTGAGATTCAGACCCACTTGAAGGTTTTGCTTTTTTAAATCGCTTCAAGATAAACGTATTTACTGTAGGCAAATCGTCTAACCACGTTAAATTTTTATCTTCTATATAATCGTAAAGCTTCTCGTTGGGCGCAACGACCTCTTTAAAAATTGAAATTACAAATTCTTTATCCTTTTTAAAATCTGAAGTTTTTGTTTGCATGTATTCTAAGTACAAATCACTAGTAACAATCGCCTTAAAAATAACCTCTACGTATTCACCATCTAACTCCCAATTTTTAATTTTATAGCTTTCAAACTCTTTTTCTAATTGCTTATCCCCTCTTAGCAACAGCATTAATTCGTTATTAATAAACTTTCTATTAGGGTTTTTCTCTTCATTCGTTGCCAAATGCTTTTTTTGAGATTTTTCAAGATAATTTTCTGCTTTTTTGTGTACTTCAATAAGCAAAGACATCATTAACAAGTATAAATTATACATATTATCTATACTGTACATCAAGAATTTTTGATCTTTACTAAAATCATCACTCTCACTACCTCTAAAAGCATATAGCACTTGCATTACTTTAACTCTAATATGTCTTCTACTTAACATTCTATTATAAGAACTTTTTAATATTTTATAAAAAAATAAGGCGAAAGTGATAAACTTTCGCCTTGCAAAAATACTATTTTTTACGAACTCCTATAGATTCATATTCTCTTTTTTTCTTATTTCAATGCGCTCTTGAGCAACATTTAAAGCTGCTTCTTGAGTCGTAATACCGTTTTCTTCAGCTTTTCTTAATATTTCTATTGTCGTATTGTAAATGTTTTCTGTTTTACGCATAATTTCTGTTTTCCCATAACCTTCTAATTCAGCATATACGTTAATAATACCACCTGCATTAATTAAGAAATCTGGCGCATAAACAACACCCCTTTCTTGAAGTATTGTCCCGTGTTTAGCTTCATCTGCTAATTGATTATTTGCTGCTCCTGCAATAATTTTTGCTTTAATTCTGTGAATCGTCTCATCATTTATAGTCGCGCCTAAAGCACAAGGGGCATAAATGTCTACATCCTCGCTATACATATCTTGACCTCTATAAATTGATGAACCATATTTTGTACTTACCTCATTTAATCGTTCTTCATTAATATCACTTATGATTACTCTAGCGCCTTCATTTGTTAAATGTTCTACCAAAGATTCTCCAACATGTCCAACACCCTGAACTAAAACCGATTTATCCTCCAAAACCTCACTCCCAAATTTATATTTAGCAGCCGCTTTCATTCCCATAAAAACGCCATAAGCGGTAATAGGAGAAGGATTACCAGCCCCTCCTCGAGATTCAGAAATCCCTGTAACATAAGGCGTCACATCTCTAACTAAATCCATATCGGTAGTTTCCATGCCAACATCTTCAGCTGTAATGTATTTTCCACTTAGAGAATGAACAAATTCACCAAAACGCTTCATAAGTTCTGGTGTTTTTTGAGTTTTGGAATCTCCAATAATAACGGCTTTCCCGCCGCCAAGATTTAATCCTGTGATTGCAGATTTAAATGTCATTCCTCGAGATAACCGCAGCACATCGTTTAGGGCTTCCCATTCATTATTATATTGCCACATTCTTGTCCCTCCTAATGCAGGACCTAAGACGGTATTATGTATGCCTATAATTGCTTTTAATCCTGTATCTTTGTCATTGCAAAATACAATTTGCTCGTGATCATCGTACGATTGTTGTCCAAATACAGGAGACATTTTTTTTAGCACGTTTGCTTTTAATAATTGTGAAGTCATTCGGTAATAAGTCTTAAGTTTGTAAATTTAGGAATCATTAAAAATGTCTTCAAAATTAATCTAATATTATTATATACGCAAAATTTTTAACTTTAAAGTAAGAAGATGCTAATAATTAAATCATGTTATTTTAGCCCATAAATGAAAGAATTAAAACACTTAAACAAGTATTTTTTTAAATATAGAAAGCGCATAATAATTGGAATATTAATTACCATTATTTCTAAGTTATTTACTGTATTTGTTCCTAAACTTATAGGTTCTACGATAGATATTATAGATAATCATTTAGATCGTCCAGATCGAGAAATAGCACTTTTTAAAAGTGACATATTAGAAAATATTCTTTTAATTATAGGAACCGCAATTATTGCAGGGCTTCTTACTTTTTTAATGCGGCAAGCGATAATAAATGTCTCTCGTTACATTGAATTCGATTTAAAAAATGAAATTTATAAGCATTATCAAGAACTTTCACTTAATTTTTACAAAAAAAACAGAACAGGCGATTTAATGAACCGCATAAGTGAAGATGTTCAAAAAGTTAGAATGTATGTGGGACCAGCAATAATGTATAGTATTAACACTATTACCCTATTCGTTGTTGTGCTCATTTTCATGTACCGACAAGCGCCATTACTCACATTATATACCGTAATTCCGTTACCTATTTTATCCATTTTAATTTATAACATTAGTAAAGAAATACACAAAAGAAGTACTATAGCCCAGGAATATTTATCCAAACTATCTACTTTTACTCAAGAATCTTTTAGTGGGGTTTCGGTAATAAAAGCCTACGGCATTGAACCGCAAACACAGCTTAAATTTAATGACTTATCGCAAATTAGTAAGGATAAACAGTTAAGTTTGGTGCGCATTCAAGCGTTTTTTTTTCCCATGATGATTTTACTAATCGGGATTAGTAATGTTATCGTTATTCATATTGGCGGAAAGCAATTTATGGACGGCATTATTTCATTGGGAACCATTACCGAATTTATTATTTATGTAAATATGCTTACTTGGCCTGTGGCTACAGTAGGATGGGTGACTTCCATTATACAACAAGCAGAAGCTTCTCAAAAAAGGATTAATGAATTTTTAAAAAGTGAGCCAGAAATTCAAAACTTAACGCTTTCTGAGACCCCTATTAATGGAGATATCGAATTTAAAGACGTTCATTTTACTTATGACGATACTCTTATAAACGCATTACAAGGTGTTAGCTTTAAAGTGAATTCTGGAGAAACTTTAGCCATTTTAGGAAAAACTGGATCTGGAAAATCAACGATTCTGGATCTTGTAGGAAGATTATATGATATTAATCATGGTAAAATTGTAATAGGTGAAACCCCAATACATCTTTTAAACCTTAAGCGTTTAAGGAACCATATAGGTTATGTCCCACAAGAGGCTTTTTTATTTAGTGACACTATAAATAATAATATTAAATTTGGAAAAGAAGAGGCGACAAACAAAGACGTTATTACAGCAGCCAAAAATGCACAGGTACACCATAATATTAATGCCTTTAAAAATAAATACGAAACGATTTTAGGAGAACGCGGTATTACCTTGTCTGGCGGTCAAAAACAACGTGTTTCTATCGCTAGGGCAATTATTAAAGATCCAAAAATATTATTATTCGACGATTGTTTATCGGCAGTAGATACCGAAACCGAGGAAAAAATACTAAATAATCTTAATGCCCTATCAAAAGGAAAAACAACAATTATAGTTAGCCACCGAGTATCTTCTGCTAAAAATGCCGATCAAATTATTGTTTTAGACCAGGGTAAAATCGTTCAAAAAGGAACACATCAAATACTTGTTAACCAAGAAGGCTACTACAAAGACCTGTATTTAAAACAATTAAGTGAAACAGATAAATAAGGCCGCTCTATATGGTCTTTTTTTATAAAATAAATAGAGTTACTTAGGTTTTTATTATAAAATTAGATTAAAAGAAAATTGATAATTTGTTGGTTGGGTCATATTTTTTTTTGATTTTTGATTTTAAATTATAACAAAAACAATTAACATAAACTATGAGTAATTACGATATGATGGAGAAAGAGGAAATATTTTCGAAAGTTTTAAGAGCTGGAAGACGTACCTATTTCTTTGATGTAAGAGCCACCAAAGCAGAAGATTACTACCTAACTATTACTGAAAGTAAAAAATTCACGAATGATGATGGGTCGTTTCACTACAAGAAACATAAAATATACCTGTACAAAGAAGATTTTAATGAGTTTAATAGTATTTTAAAAGAAATGACAGACTTTGTTATTAATGAAAAAGGTAATGAAGTGATTAGCGAACGTCATCAAAAAGATTTTAAGAAAGATTATGAAAATCAAGAGGTTTCTAGTGAAAATATAGAAACTCCAAAAAATGCTGAAACTATTACTGCCAAACAGGAAACTGCAGAAAGTCGTTTTACTGATATTGATTTTGATGATATTTAGCAATTAGCAATTAGCATTTAGCAATTAGCAATTAGCAATTAGCAATTAGCAATTAGCAATTAGCAATTAGCAATTAGCAAAATTAAAAACTACGCTTTATTAAATGTTATAGGGCGTAGTTTTTAATTTTAAGAAACCACACTTCCGTTTTTTACTTTATTTTCTGGGTGTAATAAAATGACCTCTTTTCCTTGCACAGCACCTAAAACCAAACATTCACTCATAAATTTTGCAATTTGTTTTTTAGGAAAATTAACGATGGCCAAAACTTGCCGCTTAAGTAGCACTTCTTTTTTATACAAGGTAGTTATTTGAGCGGATGTTTTTTTTATTCCTAAATGACCAAAATCTATCGTTAATTGATAAGCCGGTTTTCTAGCTTCAGGAAAATCATTCACTTCTAATATCGTTCCTACTCGTATATCTATCTTAGAGAAGTCGTTAAATGGTATGGTATTGTTCATCATATAGAAAGTCATTAAAAAGATAAAACTATGGTTATAATTTTATCGTACATAAGTTATAAATTTTAAGACATTGAAATCGTTTAAACTTTTCTTTACGCTATGCCCACCCTTTTCTTTTCATCACATTCTGTATGTGAGCATAATGATGATTAGAATGCCAAGCATAGTTGCCTATGTTTTTTTTGAGCTGTATTTCTTTATAAGTTTCCGGATGAATAAAGCTGCGGTCTAAATCACTATCCTTTAAACCTTTTAAAAAATAAACTAATTTAGCATGTACTGCCCTTAAATGTAATTGAGAAATTTCTATGGAAGAGGTATAATCGTGTAAATTAGCCCAATCTTGCTCGTTATAAGCTTTAATCACTGGATTATCTTCTGTCATCGCCCATTTAAAACGAATGTAACTATGATGATGACTATCACTTAGATGATGCACCACTTCTCTTATCGTCCAGCCGCCTGGTCTGTAAGGTGTATCTAGTTGCTCATCATTAAGATTCGCTACAAGTTTTTCTAAACGTCCTGGGAATTTATCCAAAACATCAATCCAATCGTTAATGTGCTCTTTTGTAATGTCTAGAGGGCAATTAAACTCACCTATTGGATATTTTAGTTGTTCTAGTTCTTCATTTGTCATAAGTAAATGTAATAAATTCGATAACATTGTTCAAAAAATAAGACCTGACCCATTTTAAAACCAGTCAGGCCTATATTCTATTTACTTGATTTAATAATACACTGCAACCCCAATAATACTAATGAGGTAAGCGATTAATTCATTTTTTTTTAATGGTGCTCTACTTAATTTACATTCATTAATTCAACATCAAAAACAAGCACTGCATTTGGAGGAATAACGCCTCCCGCACCTCTGCTTCCATAACCCAAATGGCTAGGAATCACAAAACGTGCTTTATCGCCCACATTTAATAAAGCAATACCTTCATCCCATCCAGAAATGACTTGGCCAACTCCCAACGGAAAATCAATTGGCGCATTACGTTTGTACGACGAATCGAACACCGTACCATCTGGCAAAGCGCCCTTATAATGTACAGAAACTGTTTTTCCTTTTTCTGCTTTTACACCATCGCCTTTTTGAATAATTTGATAACGCAGACCGCTTTCTGTTTTCTCAAATCCTAAAGACAGTTGGTCTAATTCTGCTTCTTTCGCTTTTAATTCTTCCGCTATGCGTTTTTCTCTTGCACCTTCAAATGTTCTAAAGGCTTCAACCGCATTAAAGTTTTCAGCATTTGTACCCACACGAACAATCGCTACGGTTTTAATTTCATCGCCTTGTACAACAGCATTTACAATATCTTGCCCTTCAACTACTTTTCCAAAAACGGTATGCTTACCATCTAACCAATCTGTAGCAATATGAGTGATAAAAAACTGACTACCGTTTGTACCTGGTCCAGAATTTGCCATAGATAAAACGCCAGCACCGTCATGCTTTAAATCGGGATGAAATTCGTCATCAAACTTGTAACCAGGGTCTCCCGTACCAGTACCCAATGGGCATCCGCCTTGAATCATAAAATCTTCTATAACCCTATGAAATTTTAATCCATCATAATAAGGTGTCCCTTGCGATTTTCTTGAATTTTCTAAATTACCTTCAGCTAGAGCAACAAAGTTACCAACTGTTCCTGGCGTTTTTTCAAACTCTAAATTCACTAAAATATCGCCTTTTGTAGTATTAAATTTTGCGTATAAACCGTCTTGCATCTTATTCTTTTTAAATTGAAATGCAAAGATATAAAACGACAAACGATTTTAGAGATCCGATTTTTGATTTTTGACTTAATTTTTCTTAGGCAAGTAAATAATTACTCATGTTTTAATATAAGCATGATAAAAATACTTAATGGAGTACAGTAAAAACTTAATTTATTTACTTGGTGCTAAACTTATAAATAAGACGCCTAATTCGCTACTTCACTAATAAATTTAATGCGGTATAGTCGTAATTCTTCATCATCATAATCGCCATCAAACTCATCGATTGCTGCGTCTATTTTGTCTGTTTCAGATTCCATAAAATAATCATGAACTTCTTCTTGCTGGTCTTCATCTAAGATATCATTAATCCAATAATCTATATTTAACCTTGTTCCAGAATAGACAATGGCTTCCATTTCTTTAATAAAATCTTCCATTTCCATTCCCTTAGCAGACGCCAAATCTGTTAATGGTAATTTGCGATCTATATTTTGAATAATGTAGAGTTTTAGTGCTGAATTACTTCCAGTAGATTTCACCACTAAATCTTCTGGTCGCGTAATGTCATTCTCCTCTACATATTTAGCAATAAGATTTACAAAGTCCTTTCCATATTTTTTTGCTTTGCCTTCACCTACGCCATGAACATTTCCTAAATCTTGAATAGATGTGGGATATTTTAATGCCATATCTTCTAAAGAAGGGTCTTGAAAAATTACAAAAGGAGGAACGCCTAGTTTTTTAGCATTCTTTTTTCTTAAATCTTTAAGCATACTCATTAAAACCTTGTCTACAACTCCTCCTTCGCCACTAGAAGACGAAATAATACTATCGTCATGCACCTCATCGAACGAGTGGTCTTCAGTCATCATAAAAGACTTTGGCTGTTCAATAAAGGTTTTCCCTTCTGGCGTAATTTTAATAACACCATAAGTCTCAATATCTTTTCTTAAGTAGCCCGCTACTAACAATTGGCGCAATAAGGCCATCCAGTACTTATCGTCTTGATGTTTACCATTGCCAAAGAAAGGCTGTGCATCAGTTTTATGCGAGCTTATTAAGGCATTAGAGCGCCCAATTAATACACATACTAAATCTTTAGATTTGTATTTTTCATTGGTACTAACCACTAAATCTAAAAGTATTTTTACATTTTCCTTTGCCTCGTTTAATTTTTTAGGGTGGCGCATGTTATCATCCATATCGCCTCCTGCTCCAGTTTCGTTATCAAACTCTTCTCCAAAATAATGAAGTATAAATTTTCTTCTGGATATAGACGTTTCAGCATAAGCAACAACTTCTTGTAATAAGGCACGACCTATTTCCTGTTCTGCAACAGGTTTGCCAGACATAAACTTTTCTAGCTTTTCAATATCTTTATAGGCATAAAATGCCACACAATGCCCTTCACCGCCATCGCGCCCTGCACGACCAGTTTCTTGATAATAACTTTCTATACTCTTAGGGATGTCATGATGAATCACAAACCGCACATCTGGTTTATCTATTCCCATTCCAAAAGCAATGGTAGCAACTACCACATCGACATCTTCCATTAAAAACATGTCTTGATGCTTCACTCTTTTTTTAGCATCTAACCCTGCATGATAGGGCACCGCTTTAATGCCATTTACTTGAAGCACTTGCGCTAATTCTTCAACACGCTTTCTGCTTAAGCAATAGATGATGCCTGTTTTTCCTTCATTTTGTTTTACAAAACGAATAATGTCTGAGTCTACTTTTTTCGTTTTGGGACGAATTTCATAATATAAATTAGGCCTATTAAATGAGGCCTTGTAAGTAACAGCATCACTCATTCCCAAATTTTTAAGAATGTCTTCCTGTACCTTTGGCGTGGCCGTTGCAGTAAGACCTATTATAGGAATATTCTGTCCAATACGTTTAATTATGGTTCTTAAATTTCTATATTCTGGTCTAAAATCATGACCCCACTCGCTAATGCAATGGGCTTCATCTATCGCTAAAAAAGAAATTTTTACTGATCTTAGAAATTCAACATTTTCTTCTTTCGTTAGAGATTCAGGGGCAACATAGAGTAATTTCGTGATCCCGTTGGTGATATCACTCTTTACTTTTTTTACCTCAGTTTTATTTAATGAAGAGTTTAAAACATGAGCTATACCATCGTCATTAGAAACACCTCTAATAGCATCCACTTGATTTTTCATTAGGGCAATTAAGGGCGACACTACAATTGCCGTACCCTCTTGCATTAAGGCAGGTAATTGATAACAAAGTGACTTACCTCCTCCCGTTGGCATTATTACAAAAGTATTTTGCTTAGCAAGTATCGTTTCTATAACTTTCTCTTGAAGTCCTTTAAATTCGCTAAAACCAAAATATTTCTTTAATGCTAAATGTAATTCATTTTTCACTTTTAGGCTTAGTTGGTTAATTTACTTTTTACACAATCTTCTTATATACTAGTAAACTCTTTTTTTTATTTTAAATTATAGCACTTAAAAAAAATCTCTCTCAATTTTTCTCTAAATTTGCAGCGAACAATTAATAATTTAAAATCAACTTACTTTGTATTAGATTAAAGATAACAAAATCTTTAAACCAGTCAAATCAAATACGTTATAAATTTTGAAAAGTGAAAAAACAATTATAAAAACTGCGAAAGAAACCATCGCTTTAGAAGGCCAATCAATTTTAAATCTTTCGCAGTTTATTGATTCCGAATTCGCTGAAGCCGTTTCACTTATCTATAATTCTAAAGGGCGTGTTATTATTACTGGAATTGGAAAAAGCGCCATCATTGCCACAAAAATAGTGGCGACTTTAAATTCTACCGGAACTCCTTCTATTTTTATGCATGCTGCAGATGCCATCCATGGCGATTTAGGTTTAATTCTTAAAGACGATGTTGTTATTTGTATTTCTAAGAGTGGTAACACTCCAGAAATAAAAGTGCTCATCCCATTAATTAAAAGTGCTAAAAATAAAATAATTGCAATTACAGGAAATAAAGATTCTTTTTTAGGAAATAATGCCCATTTTGTTTTAAATGCTTTTGTTGCAAAAGAAGCTTGCCCTAACAATTTGGCCCCAACAACAAGTACTACTGCGCAATTAGTTCTTGGAGATGCTTTAGCCGTTTGCCTATTAGAATTAAGAGGATTCTCAAGTCGCGATTTTGCAAGATATCATCCAGGAGGCGCTTTAGGAAAAAAATTATACTTGAGAGTCTATGACATTTCTTCTGTAAATGAAAAACCGCAAGTGACTGTCGAAACGAACGTAAAAGATATTATTATTGAAATTTCTCAAAAAATGTTAGGCGTTACCGCAGTAACCAATAATAATAAAATTGTAGGAATTATTACTGATGGTGATTTAAGGAGAATGCTCACTAAAGTCGATGATTTTTCAAGGTTAACTGCTAAGGATATTATGAGTTCTAACCCTAAACGTATTGAAGAAGATGCTATGGCAGTTGATGCTATGGATATTATGGAAACCTATGGTATTTCGCAATTACTTGTAGAAAAAGAGGGATATTATGCTGGTGTGGTTCACCTTCACGATTTAATTAAAGAAGACATTATATAATGGCAAAAGATGTAAATAACATGTCCTTTTTAAATCATTTAGAGGATTTAAGATGGCATTTAATACGAATTTGCGTTGCCATATTAATTTGTGGTATTGTTGCATTTTTATTTAAAGGATTTATTTTTGATGTGCTTATTTTTGGCCCTAAAGAAATGAGTTTCCCTACTTATAGATGGTTATGTAGTATGTCTCAGCTTATAGGTATTGAAAACGCTACTTTTTGTTCAGATCGGTTTCCTTTCGATATTCAAAACAGAACCATGGGCGGACAGTTTTCTGCCCACATATGGACCTCAATAACAGCAGGGTTTATTATTGCTTTTCCTTATGTTATTTATCAATTATGGAAATTTATAAGCCCTGGAATGAAGAAAAATGAACGCAATCACTCTAGAGGTTTTATTATCATTTCTTCTATTTTATTTTTTATAGGTGTCTTATTTGGTTACTATATTGTCGTTCCGCTTTCCATTAATTTTCTAGGGACTTACATTGTAAGTGACCAAGTGTTTAATGATATTGATATTTCTTCTTATATCACTTTATTAAGATCTTCTGTTTTAGCTTCTGGATTAATTTTTGAGCTACCAATTATTATTTATTTTTTAACTAAAGTTGGTATTGTATCCCCTCAATTTTTAAAAAGATATAGGAAATTTGCATTGGTAATCGTTTTAATTCTTTCAGCGATTATTACGCCGCCAGATATTGCTAGCCAGATTATTGTTGCGATTCCTGTGCTTCTACTCTACGAAATAAGTATTTTTATTTCGAAATTTGTTGTTAAATCGCAACGCCGAAAAGAATCGGCCTTAAAACCATAAAACATGCCAGATATTGTTAAAGAATTTAATGATTATCGTTCTAAAATGAACGAAAAACTATTGGCCGACAATAATAAAATTATAAAGCGCATTTTTAATTTAGATACCAATGCGTTTACTGAAGGGGCTTTAGATGTTAAAACTAAAGAATTACTAGGTTTGGTTGCTTCTACTGTTTTACGCTGTGACGATTGTATAAAATACCATATGGAAACCAGTTTTAAAGAAGGCATTCCTAAAGCACAAGTGGTGGAGGCTTTGGGTATTGCCACTTTAGTAGGCGGCACTATTGTTATTCCGCATTTACGTCGGGCTTACGAATTTTGGGACGCTTTAGAAGCGCAGCAAGGTTAAACTTTATATAAAAAGTAATCGCTAATATTATAGTCACTCTTATTTTTCTATTTTTATGGCCAACTAATTACGATATGAAGCTAAAAGCTGATAATTTAATGAAATCCTATAACGGGAGAAAAGTGGTAAAAGACGTTTCTCTTGAGGTAAACCAAGGAGAAATTGTAGGGCTTTTGGGACCTAATGGCGCCGGAAAAACAACTTCGTTTTACATGATTGTTGGTTTAGTAAAACCAAATGGTGGCACTATTTTTTTAGAAAGTACAAATATTACCAAATACCCCATGTATAAGCGTGCGCAAAACGGCATTGGTTACCTTGCCCAAGAGGCTTCTGTTTTTCGTAAATTAAGTATTGAAGATAATATACTTAGTGTATTACAACTAACAAAACTCAGCAAAAAAGAACAGCAGCATAAAATGGAGGAGCTAATTGATGAGTTTAGTTTAGGCCATATTCGAAAAAATAGAGGGGATTTGCTCTCTGGCGGTGAACGCCGACGTACCGAAATTGCTAGAGCTTTGGCCACCGATCCTAATTTTATTCTTTTAGATGAACCCTTTGCAGGTGTCGACCCTGTTGCGGTTGAAGACATACAGCGTATTATCGCACAACTCACCAAAAAGAATATAGGCATTCTCATTACCGATCACAACGTACAAGAAACGCTTGCCATTACCGATAGAACCTATTTAATGTTTGAAGGCAGTATTCTTAAAGCTGGAGAACCCGAAGAATTGGCTAGCGATGAGATGGTACGTAAAGTCTATCTTGGACAAAATTTTGAGTTGCGTAAAAAGAAACTGGATTTCTAAAAAAAGCTTGGTTTGTAAAAAAAGTAACCTTATAATCATCGTTTAACCTAATTCCCTACAGCTTTTCCTTTCTTAGCTTTACCCTCGCAGGTTTTGCACAACTCGGAAATTCCCTTTTGTTCAAATGATTCTTTAACTGTTCCCTGCGTAATTTTATTTCTTCCTTTTATATGATGGCAATCTTCGTAAATATGATATTTATTTCCAGAACTACTCCAATGCACTTGATCACCTACATTTAACTCTTTTAATGTTGTTGTTTGTTGGTTTATTTCTTCAGTATATTTTTCAACTGAAGGCGGGTTAAAATCGGCCCCCGAAATACCCGCTACAAGCATTGCCACAACTGCAATAGAACCTGCAATTCCTTTTGTTTTCCCATCAAGATCTTTGTTAGTAAAAATAAGGATGACTAAAGGTAAAAATGCAAGCACGCCAATTATTGCACCCAGTTGATTTTGAATAAAGAACCTAACTTTGTCTTTTTCTGAGGCGGGATCTAATCGATTTGCTTTTTTCCAAAGTACGGAGCCCGTAACGGCAAATGCTAAAATTATGACAATGCCAACAATTAACCATACCATGGTTTCATTGCTAATTAACTTTAAGATCGCATAAATCTCAATTGCTATGGCGATAACCCAAGCTATTAAAGCAATAATTCGAAATTGCTTGGCTTTTGCTTTACTTTCTGGGCTGGCTACAAACACTTTTTTTTCTGTCATAAATTAATTTAGTTTAAAATGATCTCTCATTAAAATTTAAGGCTTTTAAACAGACTTTTACAGGATTAAGCTTGCTGTTCTCTTTTATTAATATGGCTAGTGTTTGGAAACCTTTTTAGAGAAACCTAAGGTAAGGGATAAGCATTACGTTTGTATAATTGCTAAGTCAAATATAAATATTTTGGTTTTAAATTATAGATAAACACCAAATTTTATAATGGCAGACTAGCTTAATACCTAAAGTAATTTTTCTAATTCATTTTCTAATGTTGGTTGTAAATTCATTTTTAAGCTTGAAGACCATGGGTTTATCTATTAAAGAAAGTTATACCCTATTGAAAATGACAAGACCGAATTCTCACCATCTATGTTTGGATTAATTTCTGAATAGACATTTGATAATCCATATGAATATCTTAATTGCAATAAAAAATCATCTATAAATTCATGACTTAAGCCAAGATTTAGTGAAAACTGAAGTTCATTTGGTTTTAAGTTAAGTATAGTATCAGCCGAATTGTCAAAAAAATGTAAAACGGTTTCTTCTTTTATTAAAACATCTAGTTGTGGTCCAAACTCAGCAGCAAAGTTATCATTGAAATAATATTTAACTTCTAATGGGAAGTTAGTATAACTCAAAAAAGAATAAATACTTCCTCCAGGATAGTAATTGGGGTCTCTTAATTCATCTGGGATCGAAGCTATTCCTCTTTTTTTCGTATATAACAGTTCTGATTGTATTGAGAGGTTATTTGATAGTTTATATTCTCCCATGAACCCAAAGACATAAGTTAAAGGAGTAGGATATGGACTTAATTCACCAGAATGGAATCCAGAATAACTAATTCCTCCTTTAATCCCTATATTAAATTCATTTTGCGCAATTATAGATAAGTTAACACTCATCATGATTATTAATAGTAACGTTCTTAATTTCATATTTTTTTTCAGATTTGGCTAATCAGTATTTTTTACAATTAGCTTTCACACTTTTTGTGGTAAATTTTATTTATCTGTAAATTCGAATGAATTAAATATTTGATCTATATTCTTTTTATCAATATCTGATAATTCATCTATTATTTTAGTGTAAACCAACGTATATAGCTTATCCTTTTTATAATAGTAGTGAATTTTGTGAAAATGGGTTACTGGTGGTGAATCTATTTCATTTCCATCAACAGAAATTTCAAGTTCCCCTTTATAATGCCATTTATTAACTCGCTTATATAAACCTTTAACAGCACTAACTTCTTTGATTCTTTGCCTTTTCTTTTTTATATATTGTGATAGTGATTTAATTTTTAATGGTTCGACTGAAATGTTAAATTGATTTTTTGAAAATTTTGTGAGATAAGTGGAATCATTTACATATTTTAAATACTTATCTTCTATAGTTTCTTTATCATAATCTTTGGGTAGGACAAACCCTTCTAAAACACCATTTTCGGTTTCCTCATCAGGAATTAGATAAGCATCATAAATTTGATCAGACTTAGCTATTCTCAATACTATATCTCTTTCTAAAAACTTAGTCTCAAACATTTTCCAAGATTCAGGATAACTTAATTTAAAGTCTTGATGTTTATACGTTTTAACTGCTTTATAATTATTGGTTATTGAATTAATTAATTTTAATTCTTCATCAAAATTATAATAACTGGTGTTTTGAGCTAAAATATAATTAGTAAAAAATAATACTTGTAAAAATAAAATTATTTGTTTCATAACCGTCGGTTATTTTCAATTAAAAATGCGTACTAATTTATAGTTTAAAAAAGATTGTAACTTTACTTTTTAACATCTATTTTGTTGTTTTATTGCAGTTTTAATCGAGTAAAGAGTTTTGTCGACAGTTTATACCTCCAAAAGCTCAAGTTATCAAAAAACTGATATCAATTCTTAAATATTTTCCGACAAGAAAATTTACTGCAATGAGCATAATATGAGGATTAGAGATTTTTTTTTAATTTTTATTCAAATTTTGTTTCGTAATTAATAATTTCTCTACATCAAAAAAATATGTTTTAGAATTTCCATTAACCATGACCTCCATTTTGTCACAAATCCCACCTGAATAATCAATACTTTGTCTATTTAATTTCGCTCCCAAAATGTTAAGAACAAAATATTCCTCAGAAATATTAATTACTTCCCAAGCCGTTTTACATGATTTGCCATCTCTATTTACGTCATTAACTATTGATTTTAGCAATCCAAATTGAATTGCTTTATACTTTTTTGAATTTAGAGAATCTCCCATATATTCATATGTTTGCCTCAAAATTTTATGAGCTCTCATGTTTGTATAATCAATACTGAGCATGGCTTTGGCAATCATAATAATTTCAGGAAATTGTTTTTTGGGTATTATTTCATACAATTTTTTCGTTAGGTCTAATAATTCGGATGACTTTTTTAATGCTATTCTAAACTGTTTGCTATCGAGAAAACTTTCTCGAAATTCTTTATAATCTATTACTGTTTCTCCTGATTCTAATAAATCAACTGTTTTACTGTAGTGATCATCAAATTTAGGAATACTAATTGTTTCCACTTGAGAGGTTACAATCATTATATTAATGATTGCAATTGTCATTACTAATATTTTTACTTTCATATTTATTTTTGTTTTTTAAAATCCGAATTAACTCATTAGAAAACAACTATTTAAAACCATTTAAAAGAAACTCTTGCTAGTATAAAATATTTTACAGAAAACCCATAGTTTATAATTAGTTATTTTTTAATCTTTTATCTTATTTTTCTCATCGATGTTAGCCTAGTACTAAAAAGTTTTTGGGAGCGATGACGGACTGTTGCTAAATGTTTGTTGAACTTTGTTATTTTTAATTTCATTTTCGATATCTACTAATTTCAATTCTTTATAGTAGGCATCAATTCTTGCATAGGCCGTTCCATCTACTAATAAGATAATTATTAGCATAGCAATTGTTGTAATACTTATTGCACGCCAAGTTGGCGTATTTACAAAAATAATTAACAAAGCTGCCCCAATAATTATCATCGGAATAACTTTAAAAACGATTGTTTTATATTCTTTGAGAGTGGCTTCGGCACGAGTTATTTCTGACTCTACAAACGCTGAGGCATCTTTGTTGTAAGCCGTTTCAAATTGTGTAATCCTTGACTTATTGGTGAAAAACAGTCCCAGTCCTATGGTTAAAAGTAAAACACCTGCCACCAAGGTAGGAATTATGTATGATCTCGCCATTTCCGTTTTTCCTAACTGCCAAAACCCTAGACTTGCCAATACAAACACGAGTCCGAAAAGAATGAAAAATGGGGTTGAAAATAGTTCGGCTTTTGCCCAATCTGTTGCTGTTTTTAATATATTCATAATTTTAATTCATTTATATAACTCTCTCTACTCTTTTAAACTGATACTTTCCTTTTCGTTTTGAATACTCTTGAAAAATATTCCAAATATTCAAACCCTAATTCAAAAAACAACTTAAGACATACTTTTATTTTATTAGTTAAAATATTCTTTGTTTCTTCAATTGGATTTAAGTGATTAGAACTTGTTTATGGAAATTATTCAACTTTTGATTCAACGATATTTTGTCTATTGTGGGTGATTTTTTGTTTCTTTCTGAGTACGATTGTTTTGTTTTTTAATTCTATTAACCAAAGCTAAATTCAAAAGCTTTAACGACTTCATAAATAAATACACAGCTCTCGGTTTTGCCCTAAACTCCTCAATATGTTATATACTTCGCCTTACGTTTAAGCTTTTTTGTAGCTAGTGTTTTACCCACTTGCCTTAATCTTCATTGATTTAATCAAAAAATATAACGTTGGGATTATAATCAAGCCAATAAAAAACGGTAAAAACCAAGTTCCGAGACCATCTACATTACCATTAGCATTCTGTACAGTCATCACTAATAAAAGTCCAAAAACAAATACAATTATCAATTTAAGTACTCTAATCATTCGCGTGGCATTAGAATATTGGCTTAATGCGTTTTCGTTGGTTATTGTCTTGGGATAATTAAAAATGTGCGGATTCTTGTTAAGCATGGTCAATGCAATAAAAAGAACCATTCCAATAACGGGTAGCACAAAGATATTAGTCTTTGCTCCAAATGCATCTGCTTCTCCAGCTGCATTAAAATGCGTAGGAATTGACTCTGGCAAACCTGAAAAGCTTAGTATGGCTATCACCCAATTCCCTAACAGTAATGCCCAACCAATACATTCAATTACTTTGTCAGCCTTTGTGAGTTCTAATTTTATTTTAGGTCGCTCTTCCATAAATTTACTTTAACACAGTCTTTTTTAAGTTCTCGATCAATGTCATTAAGTTAAGCTAAATTATTGTCGGTTAGATCGCAGAGAACTCATCATTT
>CALDCO010000336.1 GCA_937937185.1 uncultured Flavobacteriaceae bacterium | reverse complement strand
TTCATCAACGGCCGAAATCCCTATTTTAATGTATACAGGCTCGTTATTAGGGTTAATAAATGTCAACCCAACTCGTCTGCCTCCTGGTTCTCCTTTACTGGGAGGGGATTGTAAAATATCGTTGAATTTATGAGACGTTTCCATTGCAAAAAATAAACGTTGATCGGTAGCCCAAGCTTTACTGTGCCGATAACCTTGAATTTTGGTATTAGAAAGCATTTCAATGTTTGCGTCTAAAACTTCATCTCTATGTACTAAATCGAGTATTACAACTTGGTTTTCTGCTGAAGGAAATTGATATTTATGAATACCACTTCGCACAGCAGTTGTTAATTCTACCTCTATATTAGTGCTGTCTAAATGGACTTTATAATAACCAGGTTGAGCCATTTCATTATCATGAGAAAAAGGAGCGCGATACCCTTTTTTGCCATCACTCCCATTATTAAAATTTACGTTATTAGTAGGCATTAATAAAATATCGCCATAATCGCTTACACCTGTGCCACTTAAATGCGTGTGCGAAAACCCGTAAATGTAATTATCGCTATAATGGTAGCCAGAACAACCATCCCAGCCATCTAATCGGGTGTCTGGACTTAACTGCATCATGCCAAAAGGAAGTGTTGCTCCAGGATAGGTATGGCCATGCCCACCAGTACCAATAAACGGATTAACATATGTAATTAGCGGCTTATCTTTTTTGGCTAATGGTATCGTTTTTTCCTTACAAGAAGACAAAAGAAAAAATAGTATAAAAAGGCTACTAATTTTGAGGGTCATTTTAATTAGGATTAATTACATTTATAAGCGTCTAATATAAGAAAATGCAAATCAATAAGTTGTTATTCATTTTAGTTGGCTTTGGTCTTTTTTTTAGCTGCAAAAATGAGCGAATCGTAATAGAAAAACCCAATATAATTCCAATTCCTTCTTCATTAAAAATCGAGGCAGGGCAATATAATTTAACGGCAAATACAGCTATAAATTTTGACGATGATTTTAAGGCTTCCGCAGCATTTTTAAAAGCCTACTTGTCAAAATCATTTCAAATTAAGACAAAAAAAGAAGCGCCTACTAATACTATTTCTTTTAAGAAAGATACTTTACTTTCAAAAGCTGAAGGTTATAAACTAAGAATCACTCCCCAATTAATTAGTATTTCTGCGGCTAATAATAAAGGGGCTTTTTACGCTGTACAGACCTTACGACAGCTTTTACCAGCAACTTTAGAAAACAATACATTTGAAGATGAAAAAATAAACATTCCTTGCCTTACTATTGAAGACGAGCCGCAATATGAGTACAGAGGGATGCATTTAGATGTGTCTAGACACCTATTTTCGGTTAATTTTATTAAAAAATACATTGATGCTTTGGCGCTGTTAAAAATGAACACCTTCCATTGGCATTTAACCGACGATCAAGGCTGGCGAATAGAAATAAAAAACTACCCAGAATTAAATACGATAGGGGCTTACAGAAAAGAAACACTTGTTGGGCATTACAATGATACACCACATCAGTTTGATGGAAAAAAATACGGAGGATTTTACACTCAAGATGAAATTAAGGATATTGTAAAATATGCTCAAGATCGCCATATTACAATTATACCAGAAATTGAAATGCCTGGGCATTCGCAAGCAGTGATTGCCTCTTACCCCAAGTTAGGCTGTACGTTAAGCCCCGTTGAGGTCGCTACAAAATGGGGTGTTTTTGAAGAGATTTATTGCACTAGAGAGGCGACTTTTACTTTTTTAGAACAGGTTTTAGATGAGGTTTTAGAATTGTTTCCTAGTGAAAACATTCATATTGGCGGCGATGAAGCCCCAAAAACAAGATGGAAAACCTGTAAAGATTGTCAAAGGCGAATGAAAACGGAAGGCTTAAAGGATGAACAAGAATTACAAAGCTATTTTATTAAGCGAATAGAAAACTATTTAAATAGTAAAGGCCGGCAAATAATAGGCTGGGACGAAATTTTAGAAGGCGGCTTGGCTCCAAATGCAACGGTGATGTCTTGGCGAGGAATAGAAGGCGCAATTACCGCAGCCAAGGCACAACACAAAGTGGTCATGACCCCAACCTCTCACAGCTATTTCGATTATTACCAAAGCGATAATGAAGAGGAGCCATTAGCCATAGGCGGCTTTTTACCACTTGAAAAGGTGTATCATTTTAATCCGATGCCTGAAGCACTAAATAAAGCACAGCAACGCTATATTATTGGGGCTCAAGGCAATGTTTGGACCGAATACATGCCTACCGAAGCGCAAGTAGAATATATGGCTTTTCCGCGTATGCTAGCGATGAGCGAAGTGGTTTGGTCGCAAGCGAAACGTAAAAACTATAGCGATTTTATTTCAAGATTAGAGCATTTTAATAAGCGATTAAAGGCTTTAGATATTAACTACGCCAACCATTTATATGAAGTTGAAGGCGAGTTGCAATCTAAAAACAATAAATTGAGTTATTCACTAAAAACTCTAACAACGAATAAAACAATTCGATATACGTTAGATGGTAATAGGCCCACATTAAATTCCAAAATTTATGACGCAGCGATTCCTATTTTAAAAAGCACCACCATTAAAGCGGCTGTTTTTAATACTGAAAAGCAATTGGGACAAACTTTTTTAGAAACTATAAACTATCATAAAGCGGTGGGTAAAAAAATTACATTAAACACCACACCTCATAAGGCTTATAGCGGAAGCGGAAAAGACGGATTAATTAATGGGATTAGTGGAAGTCACTCGCGTTATGGAGATAAAGAATGGTTAGGCTTTTGGGGAGACGATTTGGAGATTACTATCGATTTGGGAGCAATTACTAAAATTAACACCATTAAAACGCGTTTTTATAATGCCAATGGGCAGTGGTTGTATGCGCCAGAAGAAGTAATTGTAGAATTTTCTGAAGATTGTAATGTAAAAGATAAGCGCCAAAGCGTTAAAGTGAAAAATAGAGATTCGTTACTGTCTAAATTTAATGTTAAGTTTGAAGGGCTTTCTGCAAGTAAAATTAGGTTAACCATTCCTAATTACGGTACCATCCCTGAAGGAAAGCAAGGTGCAGGAAATAAAGCTTGGACTTTTATTGATGAAATTATTGTGAAGTAATAAAGTAAACGATTGTTGAAAAAGTATTATTTACCACTAAACCCGACAGGTTTTTAAAACCTGTCGGGTTTAG
>CALDCO010000335.1 GCA_937937185.1 uncultured Flavobacteriaceae bacterium | reverse complement strand
TAAAGAATTGGAAGAGAATACAGATATACTTATATACGATTACACAGGTAGACGATTATTAGAAACGAAAGCAAATGCCAATATTACTACCATAAATGTATCTAACTTGCCAACTGGAGCTTACTTTGTAAAAGTTGAAGGCTATAAAGTAAAACGATTAATTGTTGAGTAACTAATTCAGCTTAGTTACAGACAAGTAAAAATTAAAAAGCGGTAAAAACCAAAGTTTTTACCGCTTTTTGTTTTTAGTAAAATACTAATTATTTTTTAATAGATCCCTCATAGCTATATCAATATCTTTATACAAGAATTTGAAATTATTTGTTAATAATCTTTCAGGAATTACATTTCTACTTTTTAGGACTAATTCGGATTCCGTACCGATTAAAAAAGCACCAAGTTTGATTAGCCATATAGGATGATTTATACCGAAAGGGCTTTTTATTATTTTACGTAAAGTTTTCATTAAAATTAAGTTATTGGTTGGCTTCGGAACCGATAAATTGAATGTGCCTTTTAAATTATTTTCAATAATGTATTGAATAGCTCTTGCGAAATCTATTTCATGAATCCAGCTTACCTTTTGTTTTCCTGAAGCTTGTTTTCCTCCCAAACCAAATTTAGCAAGTCGTTTTAAAGGGATTAATGCACCTCCTTTTTTACCTAGTACTATAGCTGTTCTTAAGATTACTTTTCTAGTTTTTGGTATTATAATTTCGTTGAATGCTTTTTCCCATGATTTTGCAATATTCATTGAAAAATCGTCGCCAATGACACCTGTTTCTTCTGTCATTTCTTGTTTTAAACTGTTTTTATAAATTGTTGCGGTAGAAGAATTAAACCAAATTTTAGGCGGATTATTACATGAATTAACAGCCATGCCCAATAAGCGAGTAGACTGTATTCTTGAATTATAAATTTCTTTTTTGTTTTTGCTTGTGTATCTACAATCTACAGATTTGCCTGTTAGGTTAATTAACACTTCTGAATTTTCTAATTCATATTGCCAGTCTCCTAAATTTTTTGCATCCCAATAAATTTCATTGTGGCGCTTTGGTTTTCGTGTTAATATTTTAATACGATAGCCTTTTTTACTAAAAAAAGCTTCTAAAACTTGCCCAAGAAACCCTGAGCCTCCGGCTATAATTATTGTTTTATTGTACATTCTTTTTCGTTTTTTTCAAAGTTCATAATAGCTACTATTAATTGTAAAAAAGGTCTAATAATTGGAAACCTCATAAACCACCCCAAAGAAGCGTAAGCTAAATTTATATGCTCAAGAGCATTAGCTATAGCATATATACTGCCATAATTATTATTAAATGAGTCTATATAGGTGACATTTAATAATTCGTTACCCTTATAAGTATTCGAGTATTCTATATTTAGGTTTGAAGGCTTTCTATTCAAGAACCATAATCTTATTTGTTCACATTGATCACAGTTTTCTCGAAAATAAATAGTTGCTGTTGGAATTGATTTTGGTTTCCATAAAAACCACCAACTAGGGACTGATTTTTTATATTTCAGCCAATCAGAATTATAACGTGCTTTCATGTCTTGGTATTCTTGAGGGTTAGAAATACCAATAGTATAAGCTATTGATATGAATGAACCCATTAAAAGTAATAGCGAATTATAACCTATAGTCAGGGGGATAAATAAAAAAGTAGAAGACCATTGAATTGGGTTTTTACAGTAGGCATAGACCCCTGTTCTAACTAGGTTTTTTGTTTTGTCATAAGGGAATGGTGTGCCTTTACCAATTCTTGTTAAGTCTATTACAGCTACTAATGAAGGAAATGTTATTATGAAAACAATTTGAAAGAGATAACTATTAAATTCTGGCAAAACAAACTGCTCATTAGTGTAAGTTATGGCAATAAAAGGAATAATGAGTAAAAACAAAAGCGACATTGTTGCGACTTGAAAGAGGCTTCTAATTTTTAGATTGGTTTTGCGATAATAAAATTTTGCCCATAAGTACGAGGGGGTAAATACAAATAGAATTAAAAATAGTTCGCCTATAATCCAATTTTTATTCAATTCGAGAATACCTAGTTCTTGTAGTTCTGGCATTAAAATTAAATCTAGCCATAATAGTAAAAAACATAAAATTATGGTGTGCTTGCCTTTGAAAAGGAAAACAGGTATAATTCCCCAAAACACTCCCCAGATGAAATAGAGGTCTAATGGAATTTTTATACTGGATTCTTCTTTTTCTATAAACGCCCACAAGCGATATTCAACACATAGATAATTAACAATACCTAATGAAACAAAACACCACAATGCAGAGTAGAATATTGACCAATTAAGCTCTCTTTCTTGTTTTTTCACTACAAAAATTATTATTAGAGAGAGAAAAACTAATATCAAAAAGTAACTTCTTATATAAACCTGATTTAACATAATTAGTTTACAAAAAATGAGTTTATTAAATGTTGGTTCATAACTTTTACACCATACTTTTCAATCGGATTAAAATACCAGTTCGGTCCCAAATCACAGGTGAATTTAGTGATCCATGAGACTGTTGAGGTATTGTCTTCATCGTTTTCTATGGTTATAGTAACTTCTTTAAAAGTTAACCAATGATTTATATGAGTATCATCGTTAATCACAACAAAAGTGATTGAGTTTTCTTGTTTAGAAATGATTTCTAAATGAAGCGTTCCAATTCCTCTGGTATTTGATTTAAATTTAATTTTTCTGTAATCTCCAACATTAATGCCAGTACCTTCAATGTTTAAAGGTTTAGGGAAACCAATTTTAAAAAAAATCGGAAAGTTCTCTAAAAAATTTGGCGCTGCATTCATGTTTTTTAGGTTTGAAAGAGTGTTAATTTTTGCCATCGTTTTTATAGTATTAACCTCTGGGGTTGAGTTTATTTTATGCCCTTGAGAAAATAGAAATAAGATTGGTATTAAAACAAAAGAGTTAAGTTTTGATTTGTTTTTTTTCTTCAAATACTCTTTAATAAAAACGATTAAACCAGCAACTGCATAGAATATGGGGGCCATAAAAATGATACAGACTAAACCTTCGCCCAATAGAATTGATGAAAACAGTAAAAACAATGTTAAAGTAAGGAAAACGACTCCATAAGCCGATTTTGGGGTTTTCGAGTATTTGATGAGTAATAAAGTAATAAGCGAAGGAATTCCAACAAACAGAATTGCAGTTTGTTCAATCTTTATATCATTTAAAAATTTAAACGCAAGGTTTGCAATTATTAAAACGATGACTATTGCATAAAGTGTTATTCTACTCTTTTTATCATTCATAATTATTGTTTTAAACTTTCAGAAAATACTGAAAGTATGTGTTAAATTTTTTTTACTTTATAAATTTTAGTATTGATTTAGTAATCCAGGTTTGTTCTTGACTCACTAATTTATTCATCATTGTATCGGCAGTTTCAGCTAAATCATGAAGCGCCTTGGTTTGTTTAATAAGCTCTCTTGTTTTTTTTGTGTTATCGTCTTTTATGGAGGAGACTTCCTTGAGGATTTTTATAACAGGTTTAATTTCTCTTCGACTTCGTTCTTTTGCGACTGTTCTTGCTAATTCCTGAACATTTTTTTCTGTAGTAAAATATTCTTTTCGTTCACCCGGTATTAATTCTTTTGTTACAATTCCCCAATCCATTAGTTGTCTCAAATTCATACTTGTATTGCCTCTCGAAATTTTAAGATCTTCCATAATATCTTCCATAGAAAGAGGTTTTGTTGAAATAAAAAGCAAAGCTTGAATTTGTGCCATAGCCTTATTTATTCCCCAAAGCGACCCTAAACTTCCCCAGGTGCTTATAAATTTTTCTTTTGCATCTTTGTATTCCATATCGCAAATATATAATTATTTTTGAACTTTCAAAAATAATTGAAAGTTTATTTTAAAGATCTTTGACCTGAATAGTTGCAGAACCAAATTAGTGAGCGCTTTTTTTAAACGATTGGTTTTTTAATATAATTAAGAAAACATAATTTATATTATCTTGTATTTAATTAATAATTTTAGGTCCAACAACATTAACTAAACGTAAATTGTAGCACTAATTATTTTAGAACTTAAGTCTTATCAAAATAAAAACAACAAACCTTAAAGCTAACATGAAGCAAATCATTATCATTTTAACAGTATTAATTTCTTTTACAGGGTGTAAACAGGTAAATGAAAATAAACCTACTAAGATTATCGAAGAAAAGCGAGAGACTGTTTTTATACGCCAATATCCAGAAAATATTTCTAAAATATTTAAAGCGCATGGTGCTATAGAAAAATGGAATACCATGGAAAATTTAGAATTTACCATGAAAAAAGAAACAGGCGATGAAAAGACGACAACAGCTTTAAAAAGTAGAAAA
>CALDCO010000334.1 GCA_937937185.1 uncultured Flavobacteriaceae bacterium | reverse complement strand
TAGGCTATGCAACACAATCGATTACGGTTGGAGATCAAACAAGTATTAACGTTACATTGGCTGTAGATAGCAATGCTATTGATGAAGTCGTTGTTATTGGTTATGGAAAGCAGCGAAAAATAGAAGTAACTGGTGCCGTGGCAAAAGTTGGTGCAGAAACCATATCGAAAGCACCAGTGTCCGATATAGGAGAAGCCATACAAGGACAAGTTGCTGGGGTTAACATTCAAGCCAGTAGTGGACGTCCTGGCGACGCTGCCAATGTGCAAATTAGAGGTGTGGGTTCATTAACAGCTGGAGGATTATCGCCACTTTATGTAGTAGATGGTATTCCATTTCAAGACAACCCTAATATTGCACCAGAACAAATAGAATCTATAAACATTCTTAAGGATGGTGCCTCTGCCGCAGTCTATGGAGTAAGAGCAGCGAATGGGGTAATCTTGATTACCACCAAAAAAGGAAGTAAAGGCAGTCTTAAAGTGGATTATGCGACCTATACGGCTGTTCAGAATATTACTTCTGGTGTTCCCTTAATGAATACAAGACAACAACTGTTCTCAGATCAAACTGTAAATGATGCAGATGGGACTGTTAATAACACCTTCTTTTTAAATCCTAATGCCTTAGATTTCGATAGCGATTATGTGGGTGATGTACAAAACAACAATTCACTAATAAGAAATCATAATATTAATGTTTCTGGAGGCATAGGGGACCTTTCTTTAAATATAAACGGCTCTTATTTCGATCAAGAAGGGGTTTTAATTAACTCTGGTTTCGACAGGTTAGCAACTCGTATTACCGGTCAATACAATAAAAACAGATTAAAAATCTTCTCAACTATTGGGATTTCAGATGAAAACAGAGAACAAGAGCCTTTCGCTTTGTTAGAGCTAGCTGTAGCACAAAGGCCTTTTCAACCTCCTCTTGCTGACGTAGAACCTGTAAATGGTGTTGTACAATTAGGTGTGGGTACAGGGCAACCAGAATTACTTAGTTTCTTAACACGACTTATAAATAACGAAGACGAGAGAAAAATTAGAAGCTCGAACATTGCTTTTAGTTTGGAATATGAACTCTTAAAAGGCTTGAGCTACAAAGGTAATATTGGTAGAAATACTTGGAATTTTAGACGAAAGTTTTTTCAACCGCAATATTTATTATTTAATGTAGAAGGTAATTTTGTTCCTGGAGCTTCTAGAGAAGATGCCATATTACAAGAAAGTTTTATTTTTACTGGACGAAATACAGTAGAAAATTCTTTGAACTATAACTTAGATCTTGGAAATCACAATTTTAAATTTTTAGCGCTCACCTCGTTTGAAACATTCGATTCTAAAACGGTATCCGCAGGAGTAATTGGGCTGGCAAGTAACAACACACCCGTATTGAGTCAAGGACAAGAACCTATTAATCCTAGTGGCTTTGAAATAGAAGAAAAATTAAGTGGTTTATTAGGACGTATGCAATATAATTATGATGATAGATACCTTTTATCAGGAACGGTAAGACGAGATGGATCTTCTAATATTGCGCCCAACAACAGATTTAACACATTTTATGGGGTTTCATTAGGTTGGAATATTAGTGAAGAATCTTTCTTTAATGTTGATGCCATTTCTAATCTTAAATTTAGAGCGAGTATTGCTGAAGTAGGAAACCAAACTATCGGGTTTTGTAGATATTGTCCAACAATAGAATCTGGAGCTAACTTTATATTGGGTACCGATGAACAGCTTCAATTTGGCCAAATAGGCAGACGTTTGGTTGATGAGAATATAGAATGGGAAAAGAAAATTTCAAGAAACATAGGAATGGACTTATCTTTATTCAGTAATAAATTAAACATTAATGCTGATTATTATTTTAATGATAGAAATGATCTTTTACTAGAAGAAAGACTACCACCATCGTCAGGTACTAATGCGCCTAGAGATAATAGCTTTAGAAGTAGAATTATTAACGCTGGAGATCTAACTAACGAAGGGGTTGAATTGGCAGTTTCGTACAAAAATCAAACAGAATCTGGCTTTAAGTGGAACTTAACAGGAACCTTTACAAAAAATGTAAATACCATAACAGATCTTAATGGTACGAGCCGAGGATTTTCTGGCGGAGTGCCATTAACCTCTCAGGCTAATGCAGATAATACTACATTTTTAGCTGAAGGTTTTGAAGCTGGTGCTTTTTTCTTACTTCAAAATGAAGGCGTTATTAAAACAGATGAACAGTTACAAGCCTATCAACAAATTGTACCTGATGCTCGAATTGGTGATATCGCGTATATCGATCAAAACGGTGATAATGTAATTAATGACGATGATAGAGTATATGCTGGTTCTGGGCAACCAGAATTTGAAGCAGGTCTAGGGCTTAACCTAGAGTATAAAGGCTTTGATTTCTTCATTCAAAACTACCTGTCCTATGGTGCTGAAGTATACAACGGCGCACGTTTAGTTGCATATGTTTATGGAAGGCACTTAGAACAAGTTAACCAATGGTCGGCTCAAAATACTGATTCAGACATCCCAGCTAGAAGAGCTGGATTAATAACTGACAGTACAAGACCGAGATCAGATTTCTTTTTAGAAGACGGCTCTTACCTTCGTATTAGAAATATTACTTTAGGCTATACAATTCCTGCCTCTAGCTTCTTTAACAAAGCCAGAATATATGTGGCATCTCAAAACCCATTTACTTTTACGAGATATACTGGTTTTGACCCTGAAATAGGAGGAGATGGAATATTTACAAGAGGAGTAGATCAGTTAAACTACCCAGTATCTAGAAGAGTATTAGTAGGTCTTCAACTAGGTTTTTAACAAAAAATTATTAAAAAACGTAATAAAAATATAATACATTATGAAAATAGCTATTTATGTGTTATATTAACAACAAAAAGACATGTTATATCATGAAAATAAATAATAAAATCAAATATTTTTTAACCACGGCACTTAGCATATTAATGTTAACTGGCTGCGATTTAGATATTGAAAATAGAAACGCAATAACGCAAGAAACATTTTGGCAAACACCCGGAGATTTCGATGCGGCGTTATTAACTGTATATGCTGCTTTGCAATTTCAAGGAGTAAGCGGCGCTGGCATTGCTTTTGAAATGTTATTAGGAGATGAAGCAGGTACAGAAGATTTTTACAGACAAATTGAATTTGCCACCTTAGGCTTTGGTGATGCTAGTGAACAGGTTGTTGATAAGTGGAATGAACTCTATGTTGGGATTTTTAGAGCCAACCAAGTCCTATTAAATCTTGTAACAAACGCTGACGCTTTTGACAATCCCGAAGACATTGTCTCAATGGAAGCGCAAGCCAGATTTTTAAGAGCATTCTATTATTTCCAGTTAATCCACACTTACAATGGAGCTGTAATTAAAACGGAACAGAACATCAATGAAATCTCTGTGCCATTTAGCTCCATAGCAGATGTTACTAATGAAGTGATATTACCAGACCTTATGTTTGCAAAAGCTAACTTACCTCAAGCGTGGCCATCTTCCGAATTAGGAAGAGTAACTTGGGGAGCTGCTACGTCATTATTAGGTAAAACCTATTTATACTCACAGCAATGGAGTCAAGCTGCTGCAGAATTTAAGCAAGTTATAGATTCTAATATTTACAGCTTAGTTGCTGATAACTTAGATAATTTTTCGCATACAACGGAGTTTAATAGTGAATCTATTTTAGAAACACCATTTTCTACTGCATTTAACCCAGGAGCAAATGGAGGTATCGTAGATAACAATACTTTTGAAACTGGAGCTGAAGCAAATGCTATAGGTAGAACCATTGGGCAACTGCAATTTGGTGGTTTTAATGTAATTTTGCCTACCTACTACATGCATGAATTATTTGTTAGAGACGAAGTAGATCCTAACAATCCAATTAATGATGGTAATTTACAATCTAAGAGAATGGGCGCAAGTATTGTTCCTGTAGATGGAGACGGTATGTATTATGGCCTTCCAATTGGGGAAAGACCAGGTTGGGTTTTTGGCCAAAGTTCTTATACAAAAAAATACTCTAATTGGTACCATTTACCAAATGAAGATGGGAATGACAGGTCTGATATTAATTTTAGACACATTCGTTTAGCCGATGTTTATTTAATGTATGCAGAAGCTGTTCTAGAAGATACAGGCGATTTTAATACGGCTATCGAATTTATTGATAGAGTAAGAAGCAGAGCTGGTGTTATTACACTAGAGCAATACATTACTGATAATGGGGGAATACCTGAATTTCATATTAGTGAACAGGTTGAA
>CALDCO010000333.1 GCA_937937185.1 uncultured Flavobacteriaceae bacterium | reverse complement strand
ACAAGCACAAACCATTTCTAATTTATATTTGGCCTTAGAGAATGATTTAGAAATTATTCCCGTACTTAATAAAGTAGATTTACCAAGTGCCAACCCAGAAGAAGTAACCGATGATATTGTAGATTTATTAGGATGTGATCCAGAAGAAGTAATACATGCCAGCGGAAAAACAGGTTTTGGTGTTGATCATATTTTGGAAGCCATTATACAACGCATTCCCGCACCTAAAGGTGATCCTGAGGCGCCTCTACAAGCCTTAATTTTTGATTCGGTTTACAATACATTTAGAGGTATTGAAACCTATTTTAGAGTTTTTAATGGGGAAATAAAAAAAGGGCAGAAAATTAAATTTGTCGCGACAGATAAGGACTATTTTGCAGATGAAGTAGGTACATTAAAACTTAATCAAGTTGTTAAAAAAAGTGTGAAAACAGGAGATGTTGGCTATTTAATAACAGGCATTAAAACGGCAAAAGAAGTTAAAGTTGGCGATACTATAACCGATTTTGAAAACCCTACCACAAATATTATTGAAGGTTTTGAAGATGTAAAACCAATGGTTTTTGCTGGTATTTATCCTGTAGATACCGAGGATTACGAAGAGCTTCGTAACTCAATGGAGAAATTGCAGTTAAATGATGCTTCTTTGGTCTTTCAACCAGAAAGTTCTGCAGCCTTAGGCTTTGGTTTTCGATGTGGGTTTTTAGGCATGTTACATATGGAAATTATTCAAGAGCGTTTAGAACGCGAATTTGATATGACGGTAATTACTACGGTGCCTAATGTGTCTTATCACGCTTTTAAAAACAAAGAACCCGACGTGCCTATTATTGTAAATAACCCTAGTGATTTACCAGAAACGACATCGGTTAACCGAGTTGAAGAACCTTTTATTAAAGCAACCATTATTACTAAAGCCGATTTTGTTGGTAATGTGATGAGTTTATGTATAGAAAAGCGGGGAATGATTACCAATCAAACCTATTTAACACCAGAACGTGTTGAGCTAACTTTTGATATGCCTCTCGCTGAAATTGTTTTTGATTTTTACGACCGATTAAAAACGGTTTCAAAAGGCTATGCCTCGTTTGATTATTCGCCAATAGGCATGAGAGTTTCTAAGCTCGTGCGCTTAGATATTTTATTAAATGCGCAACCTGTAGATGCACTTTCTGCATTAATTCATACAGATAATGCTCAAAATATAGGTAAAAAAATGTGTGAAAAGCTTAAAGAGCTTATCCCAAGACAGCAATTCGACATTCCTATCCAGGCTGCTATTGGCGCTAAAATTATTTCTCGAGAAACCGTAAAAGCACTGCGTAAAGATGTCACAGCAAAATGTTACGGTGGCGACATTTCTCGTAAAAGAAAACTTTTAGAGAAGCAGAAAAAAGGAAAGAAACGCATGCGCCAAGTAGGTAACGTTGAAATCCCCCAACAAGCATTTATGGCGGTATTAAAGTTGAATGATTAGAATGCATCTCGATTTACCAATTAATAAAGAAAAATTTTAGACGTTTTATTGGAAATTAAATTTCAACTTTAACTGTTTCTAAAACTGTGTAATATTATGGTGTATATTTTGAATTCAGTATAAATTTTTAAACCTTATCTAAAGCTTCAATATCTATGGGCTTACCTATGTAAGCTAATGAAAATCCTTCTTTAATGGTTTCTATTTTAGTATTGTAAGAAGAAATAATGTGTATTTCTGTATTATCATCTTTTATAAATAAGGGTATGGTATCCAGATTGGTATTGGTAATAGCAATTAACTTTTGATAATGCGCGTTATCAATAAGTTTTATTTCTTGAATGCTAGGGTATTTTTTAGCAACTTCTGCTAACTGGTTATAATCATCGGTATGTGAAAACAAGCCTTCTTTAGGGTTGTTTTCCTGATTCTTCATCTCTTCGGTAGAGACCAATCTAAACGCGCCATTTTCTCCAAATTGATTTTTAAATTTATTAATGGCATAACGATTAATATCAGAATTTCCTGTAAGTGCCATTAAATAACCAATATCATTTAACTCAATGTTATCGGTTAAGGTTTCAGAATAAATGTTCGTACTTAAAGCATCTAAACCCAGTTTTTTGGCTTCTTCAACATTATTTTGGTTACTGTCTATAAGGACGACATGCCTTCCATTAGATTTTAAATAATGGCCTATCAATCGAGATACTTTTGAAGCGCCTACAATTAAAATTCCATCACTTTTAGTTAAAAACACGCCAATAATTTTAGCAAATAAACGCGCTGTAGTTGCATTTAGTAAAACGGTTCCTAAAACCACTACAAATACTAGTGGCGTAATATATTCCGCACCAGGCACACCATTCTTAGCCAATTTTAAGCCAAAAAGTGAAGCGATACCCGCAGCTACAATTCCTCGAGGACCCACCCAACTTATAAATAGTTTTTCGTTTAGTTTTAAAGTAGAACCTCGAGTGCTAAGAAACACACCTAATGGTCTAACTAAAAATACTATCATAGCAAAAAGTAGTGCTGTTTTCCAATTGTATATTAAAAGTAGTTCGTTAAAATTAATATTTGCCGAGAGTAAAATAAATAGAATGGAGATTAGTAAGACACTTAACGATTCTTTAAAATATAATAGTTCTTTAATATAGCTAGATTTAGAGTTTCCTAATACCATTCCCATAACTACAACAGCCAATAAACCCGATTCGTGGGCAAAGGCATCAGATAAAACAAAAACACCCAAAACTGCTGCTAAAGAAAAAACATTTAGAAGATAATGTGGCACCCACTTTTTATTAATTACGTAGTTCATGGCATGCGCAAGAGTAAATCCAAAAGTAGTACCAAATAGCACAATTTTTCCAAACTCAACTAAAGCAGTTATCGTAAATTCTCCTCCGGCATCAACGCTAATAAATTCGAAAACTAAAACGGCAACTAAAGCCCCTATTGGGTCTATTAAAATACCTTCCCATTTTAAAACAGCAGAAATGTCTTGTTTAAGTGGAATATTACGTAAAATAGGCGTAATTACTGTGGGTCCCGTTACGATAATAAGACCTGAAAACAAAAATGAAATTTTCCAGCTTAAGCCAAAAATATAGTGCGCTGCTATTCCAGCACCAAAAAAAGTAACGATCGATCCTAATGAAATGAGTTTACTAATTACTGGTCCCACATTTTTAATCTCACTCATTTTTAAAGTGAGTCCGCCTTCAAAAAGGATAATACTAATGGCTAAAGACACAAAATAAAACAAACTCTCTCCGGGAAATAACCCTTCTTTTCCATTCCAAATAGGCTCAATCCATTTGGTACCATCTTCACTTAAAAATTCTGCTGCTATAGGCCCTACAGATAAACCAATTAGTATAAGCGGTAAAATTGCAGGGATTTTAAATTTCCAAGCCACCCATTGTGCCAATATTCCTAAAATAATTATGCCGGCGAGTTCTAACATGTTACTATTTTTCTGTTAAATTAATCTTTACTTTTAAACCAAAGGTTAATGAGCGTATAATTTTATAAATATAATATCTTTCGTATCAATTTAGAAGATAAATTAACTAAGCATCTAAAAACCATTTAATACTCTGGAGTTAGGTATTGTTTTTTATCCAAACTTAAAATCTAGCCTTTATCAGACAGCAAGGCTGACTATCTTTTTAAATCAAAAATGGTTTTAATTCGCTTTGGAAAGCCATTTGAAAACCAAATAAATTTCTTGCAAAAAGACAACACATAATGTATGAAAATTAGATTTTCTTATCTTTAGGAATGATTTTAAACTTGAAAAACTTCTAAGATATAACACAAAACAATTTTATGAGTTTTAAAATAAATCAGCCTAAAATAATAGCCTACCTAACCATAACAATTATTATTTTAATTATTGGAATTATTGCGTACCACTTTTTTAACAAAAATCTTTTTTTACCATTATTAGTTGGTGCAAATGTGGCTTTTTTTGTGGTTTACAAAACTATATAACTCCCTCAATCACTTCACCAAAAACTCAAAAGCCGCTTTCTTCT
>CALDCO010000332.1 GCA_937937185.1 uncultured Flavobacteriaceae bacterium | reverse complement strand
CGATGATTTTGAATTCATTATCGATGAGTATAGTAATGTGGGGTATTTAACCTCTAACCGTCACCATGGTAAAGGCGATGACGACATTTATAAGTTTAGCAGAGAAGTGTGTAACCAAAAAATAGTAGGCACTGTAAAAGACAAAAAGACCGGTGAGATCATCACCGAGGCCGATGTGATTATTTACGATTCTAATAAGAAAGAAGTGCATCGTTTTACCTCAGATGCTCAAGGGAAATTTAGCTATGCGTCAGATTGTAAACAAGGGGCCTATAAAGCCGTAGGAAGTAAAGCAGGCTATGATCCAGCAGAGATTATGTATACGATAGAGCCAGAAGTGAAATTAGATTTAGACTTACAACTAGCGATAATTCCAAAAGAGCCAGAGAAAGTACCAGCAGCAGTAGGGACCGATTTGTTTAAGCTGTTAAACTTAAATCCTATTTATTTTGATTACGACAAAGCGTTTATACGTTCAGATGCCCAAATAGAATTAGGGAAAGTAATTGCTTATTTACGCGAATACCCAAGTGTTCATATCGATGTGCAATCGCATACCGATTCCCGAGGGCGCGATGGTTATAATATGGATTTATCGACACGAAGAAATGTCTCGACAAAGAATTGGATAATAAACAATGGCGGGATAGACAGACTGCGTATTACAGGGCAAGGTTATGGCGAATCACAATTGGTAAACCAATGTTCAAACGGTGTGAAATGTAGTGAAGAGGAGCACCAACAAAATAGACGAAGTATGTTTATTGTCACTAAAAACTAATCCCCAAAACAATAGTATCAAACAAACAAAAAGAAGCGGCTTCCAATATTTTGGAAGCCGCTTCTTTTTTGGCTGAATATTCTATTATTCTACCCAATAGCTTGTTCTAAATCGTTTATTAAGTCTTCTTCATCTTCAATACCTACACTAAGCCGTATTAAGGCATCAACAACGCCAGTTTTTTCACGCTCTTCTTTTGGGATACTTGCATGCGTCATACTTGCAGGGTGACCAGAAAGTGACTCCACACCGCCTAACGATTCTGCTAAAGTAAATATTTTTAATTTTTCAACTATTCTAATAGCTTCATCATAATCGTTGCCTTTAGTAACAAAAGAAATCATACCGCCAAAATAACTCATTTGCGCCTTTGCAATATCATGATTAGGATGGTCTTCAAAACCTGGCCAATAGACTTTCTCAATTTTTGGGTGATCGGCTAAATACTCGGCAACAGCTTTTCCATTTTCGCAATGACGCTGCATTCTTACATGCAATGTTTTAATTCCGCGAAGTGCCAAAAAAGAATCTTGAGGCCCACAAACCGCACCACTCGCATTTTGTATAAAATAAAGGCGATCGGCAAGCGCTTTATCTTTAACAATTAAGGCCCCCATAACCAAATCGCTATGGCCACCAATATATTTAGTGGCAGAATGCATTACAAGGTCTGCTCCTAAGTTTAAAGGTTGTTGTAAGTACGGCGTGGCAAAAGTATTATCTACGGCTAATAAAACACGATGCTTTTTTGCTATAGCAGCAGTCGCTTTAATGTCTATAATATTCATCATTGGGTTGGTTGGTGTTTCCACCCAAATAAGCTTGGTGTTTTTAGTAATATACTGTTCAATATTTGCCGCATTTTCCATGCCTACAAAATGAAATTTTATTCCAAAACCTTCAAAAATCTTAGTAAACAAACGGTAAGAACCACCATATAAATCGTTTGTAGAAATCACTTCATCTCCTGGTTGTAATAATTTCATCACGGCATCAATCGCTGCCAAACCAGAACCAAAAGCTAAGCCATAATTACCATTTTCTATGCTCGCAAACGCATGTTCTAATGCTTGTCTTGTTGGGTTGTGCGTTCTGGAATATTCAAAACCCTTATGGCCGCCTGGAGTGGTTTGCGCATAGGTAGATGTTTGATATATTGGAGGCATAACAGCGCCATATGCAGGATCATGTTTTTGTCCGCCGTGTATTGTTTTAGTATTAAATTTCATCTCTTGGTATCTGTTGTTTTTTTGTGTAATAGCGTAAAATAACCCTAAAAATCAATCTTTTGAATTAAAAAAGGGCCTTGATGATTGGCTATTTTATAGAAAAAATTTCAAACAAAAGTAGCCTTTAAATTCGTTGTATTCAAATGGAAATAATATCTTTAGTTGCGTTTAATAAAATTTGTATTTTTTGTGCTTAAATCTATTTCTAGTCTATGTGTCGTTTTTTTTCTTTTTTCTTGCAAAAAGGAAGCGAAATTAGATTTTTCGAACCGAACTTTTTCTTCAGAAAAAAAGGCTATTGTTTCTATAATTATCCCAGAAGCCAAAGGCAGTTCTTCAACGGCTAAAACTATAAACACTACCCTAGAGCAATTTGCTTGCCAGGCCTTAAACATAGATGCTTCTAAAGAAAACCTGTCTTTAATTGAAGAGAGTGCGAAACAGTTTGATGCTAGCTATGCGGCGTTTAAAAAGCATATTTCAAATGAACTTTCTCAAGAACTCCCCATTTGGGAGGCTAATATTGATGGAGAAATTACTTTTAAAAGTGACGATATCGTCTCCATTGCGATGAATTCTAGCATAAATACTGGCGCAGCAAAAAGCAACTTCAAAATAAAATTCTTTAATTTCAACCCTTCTAATGGCCAACAATTAACCCTTAAGGATATTATAAATGACCTCAACGGATTTACCAAACTAGTTAAGAAATACTACGATAAAGAATTACTCACTACTTATGCTAACGAGCAGTCTCCAATACATAAAACAGCATTTAAACTTCCTGAAACCATAGGTTTTAATGACGAAGGCGTTATTGTTTTTTACAATAATTATGAGTTTTTAACACCCGCTTCAGAAGTTTTAGAGTTTACTATTCCTTACGTGGCAGCAAATGAGTTTCTAACGTTTTAACGCACGTTCTATAGCCATAATATAACCATAATGTAAACCCTCATGAAACAACGCAAATTCTATGGCTTCAGAAACATTTCTTAAGGTATTTCCTGTTGTGGATAAGGTGTACGCATTGTAGGTTTTAAATCTATTGTTGTTATAATCTGTTTCAGTGTGCTCAATAGTCGAGAATAACAATTTTTTAATGGCATCTACATCGTCTTGAGTGGCTTCTTTTTCTGGCCGAGTGCCTTTTTTATAGGCATTAATTAAGGCCTCACTAATATGAGGTGCTAATCCAGATAATTTATAAACTAAAAGCTGCTCAGTAACCATACTATGGGCAATATTCCAGATGATATTATTATTAAACCCTTCAGGAATTTTATTAAGTGTTTCTAAAGAGTAATTTTCTAAATAATCGCTAAAAAAGCCTCTAGTTTTCTTAAAAACGTCGAATGTTAGTTGCATAATTTCATTTTTTATGCTAAAGATAGGCTATGTAATTTAAATGAATTTAATTTGTATTGGAAAAGAAAAGAATAGTGAAAAAAATTTATTATTTAAAAACTTGTAGTACGTGTTCGAGAATCCTTAAAGCATTAGAACTCCCTAATGATTTTGAAAGGCAAGACATAAAAAGCCAAGGCATAACTCAGACTCAACTTGAAGAAATGAAAGCTTTAGCAGGAAGCTACGAAGCATTATTTAGTAAACGGGCGACCTTGTATAAGGCTCGTGATCTTAAAAACAAACCGTTAACTGAAACGGATTATAAAAATTTAATTTTAGAACATTACACTTTTTTAAGTAGACCAGTAACGCTCTATAAGCATCAAATTTTTGTGGGGAATTCTAAAAAAACAGTCGAGGCGCTTAAAGAAGCATTAAATGAGAGTTAGAGTACTTGCTTTTCTTGCCGCATTATCGGTACAATTTTTATATGGCTTATATTATACTTTTGCTAAAGATGTGCTAGCTGAAAACTACATGACCTCTAATGCACTGGTGCTATCTAGGGTTGCTGGTGCGACACTAATGTTTTGGCTATTAAGACGTTTAGGTCCGCGAGAAAAAATTGATAAAAAAGACTATTTCAACTTCTTTTTAGGCGCTTTATTTGGCCTAGCCATTAACATGTTGTTTTTTGTTAAAGGACTAAGTTATACCACGCCAATAAATGCCTCGGTAATTGTGACAACAACGCCCATTATTGTACTTATACTGTCTTCAATATACCTAAAAGAAAAAATTACTAGCTTAAAGGTTATAGGCATCATTATGGCCTTTATTGGAGCGGTGGTACTTACTGTTTATGGAAAATCTAATCTTGAAGGCGATAATATTCTTCTGGGAAATACTTTAATTCTCATTAATGCCACGTCTTACAGTATCTATATTATAATTATTAAAAAACTAACTAATAAATATCACCCTTTTACTTTTATAAGGTGGTTATTTCTTTTTGGCTTAATTTTAGTAACCCCATTTGGTTTTTCAGACTTAATGAATACCAATTTTACATCTTTTACGCCCTACATTAGTTTTTCAGTAGCATTCGTCGTTGTGGGTGCAACATTTGGAATTTACCTATTAAATCCTATTGCGCTTCAACATTTAAAGGCGTCTACGGTGAGTATTTTTATATATATTCAACCCGTAATTGCAGGAGTATTCGCAATCATTATGGGTAGCGATAGCATTTCAGAAGTTAAGATTATAGCCTCTATTCTCATTTTTATAGGCGTGTATATGGTAACTAAAAAACCCAAAGAGCGGGTTAAAGTGTAAGGTTAACAGGGCGTCTTCCTGATGCTCTAGCATCTTCTTTGGTTAGAAGTTTAAAGTCGGTCGATTTAGGAAATGTATTCGCTAATTGTAGCAAATCTTTTGGGAGCTCCGCTAATTTTCGAGTGTTTAAATCCATCCAAGCACCAAAAATTTCGCAAAAGGCTAAATTCTCACCTTTAGCATTATAAAAATTATGTTTAAATCTAAAAAAAGTACCTTTTTCACTTAAGCCCGAAACTTCTAACCCTACAGTAATTGTTTCTCCAAGGAACGATTCCTTAAAATAACTAATGTGCTCATAGAATACAACAGGGCCTAAACCAGCTTTAGAGAGCGACATTATAGAAAACCCATGCGCTTTTAAAAAAGTTGTTCTGGTATGACTCATAAAATTAATGTAGGCACTATTGGCTAAGTGCTTATTGGCATCAATATCACTCCACCTAATTTCAAACGCTTTGGTATACATTTTACAAGATTAAGTTACAAAATTAAGAGTTTTCTATAGATTCTGTTTTACTTACCTTTGCTTTTAACAAAAAATAAGTATATGATCCATTCAATGACAGGTTATGGTAAATCTGTAGTGCAATTACCAACAAAAAAAATTACAATTGAGTTAAAATCACTTAATAGCAAAAACCTTGATTTGAATGCCCGAATGCCCTCTATTTACCGTGAAAAAGAGCTTTTTATTAGAAAACAAGTAGCAAAAGAACTCGTTCGTGGAAAAGTCGATTTTTCTATTTATGTAGAAACTACTGCCGAAGACACATCTACACAAATTAATAAGCCAGTAGTGAAACAATACATGAAACAACTTAAGGAAGTGGTAGAAGGTGAAGCTACCGAGCTCCTTAAAATGGCGGTACGTTTCCCCGATGCATTAAATACCGTAAGAGAAGAAATTGATGATACCGAGTGGAAAACCATTCAAAATGAAATAGACAATACGCTTAAACTCATTATGAGGTACAGAGCAGATGAAGGTGAGGTACTAAAAACAGATTTTGATAAGCGCATTAAAAATATTGGTGATTTATTAGAGAAAGTGATTGTAATGGACCCGGAACGTATTGAAGGTGTTAGAGAACGCTTAAGAAAAGGGGTTGAAGAATTAAGAGAGAAATACGACGAAAACCGTTTTGAACAAGAATTGGTTTATTACATTGAGAAATTTGATATTACTGAAGAAAAAGTGCGACTAAAAAACCACTTAGATTATTTTATTAGTGCTATAGATTCTAAAGATTCTAATGGAAAAAAATTAGGGTTTATTGCTCAAGAAATAGGGCGAGAAATCAATACAATAGGTTCTAAAAGTAATTATGCCCCCATGCAACAATTGGTAGTACAAATGAAAGATGAGTTAGAAAAAATAAAAGAACAGCTTCTTAACGTATTGTAATGTGTTTTTAAAGTGATTAATAACCATAAAAGTAGAAATAAAGCTTAGTGATAAACAATAAAGACACAGGTAAATTAATCGTATTCTCTGCACCTTCAGGTTCTGGAAAGACAACGATAGTAAGGCATTTGTTGGCTATTGAGAAATTAAATCTAGAGTTTTCAATTTCTGCAACTTCTCGCGAAAAAAGAGGCGAGGAGCAGGATGGAAAAGAGTATTATTTTTTATCTGTCGAGGCCTTTAAAAATAAGATTAAAGCCGAGGCGTTTTTAGAATGGGAAGAAGTGTATCGCGATAATTTTTATGGCACCCTTAAAACAGAAATTAACCGCATATGGAAACTCGGAAAACATGTTATTTTCGATATCGATGTTTCTGGAGGATTGCGTATAAAAAGAAAGTTTCCAGAAAAAACGCTAGCTATTTTTGTGAAACCGCCCAGTATCGATGAATTAAAGATTAGACTAAAAAAACGCAAAACGGAAAGTGACGACAAAATAAATATGCGAGTTGCAAAAGCCTCTGCTGAATTGGCAACCGCACCACTTTTTGATGTGATTATTGAGAATGACAACTTAGATAAAGCACTTAAAGAGGCTGAAGGTATTGTTAGTGATTTTTTAGGTATTAATTAGATTTTTAAGTTAACAAAAAGCAACGACGCTTTCGCGAACAATAAGATGAAAATAGGTTTGTATTTTGGTTCTTTTAACCCCATACACATTGGGCATTTAGTCATAGCCAACCATATGGTAGAGCATAGCCATTTAGACCAAATATGGTTTGTTGTTACCCCTCATAACCCTTTTAAAAAGAAAAACTCGTTGCTAGATAATTACCAACGGCTAGAAATGGTTTATAGAGCCACAAAAACCTACGATAAATTAAAGCCCAGCGATATCGAATTTAGTTTGCCACAACCTAATTATACCATAAATACGCTTACTTATTTACAAGAAAAGCACCCCAAATATGAATTCTCATTAATTATGGGAGAAGACAATTTAAAAAGTTTTCATAAGTGGAAAAATTATGAACTTATTTTAAAAAACCACGAGCTATATGTTTATCCTAGAATTTCTAAAGGAAAAATAGAAACGCAGTTAGATAAGCACCCAAAAATACACCCTGTGGCTGCTCCAATTATGGAAATATCCTCCACCTTTATTCGCAAATCCATCAAAAACAAAAAGAACATTAAACCTTTATTACCGCAACATGTCTGGGACTATTTAGATGAAATGAATTTTTATAAATAATGCTGGCTTGTAAAAATACAAAGTAGTCTGGGTGCTTTACTAATTTCTACAACGCGAGTTCGACACAAGAAAATTTTTATAAGAAGCCTCAATTTAACGGCCTCAGCTTATTAAAAAGGCACAACAGTCTAATTCTCGTCATTCTGAATTTATTATAGAATCACAAGGTGTTCATAAACAATAATTTAAGCGCAAAGGTGTGTAAATTACGGTGAAATACAAGTACCCCTTTGTTTTTTAAAATATTTTTGTTTTTTTAACCATTTAGAACTATATTATATACTATATTTAGCTTGCTTTTTATTGTTTTGTATACATTTCAATAAGGAAAAAGAAATAATTGTTTAAAGTATAACACCCTATTAAATGGAAAAAAAATTACAATTACGCTTTCTAATCATTACAATGCTTTTATTGTTTTCTACTCATTTGTTAAAAGCCCAGCCTAAAGCACCAGATGGTAAGAAGTGGGAACTAGTAGAAGAGCTATCAGATGAGTTTAATTTTTGGGATAGTGATAAATGGCAACATTCTTTATGGAATTATGGGCCTCCTAATGTGATGAAAAAAAGTCAATCTACCGTAGCCAATGGTAACTTACAGATAAAAGCCGAGCTTAATGATGATGCCAATAGGTGGATGAAAACAGGTAGGATTGTATCTAAAGCTCGAATTAGTTTTCCTATGTATACGGAGTGCTTTATGAAAGCCTCTAATATATCGGCTTACAATACCTTTTGGCTAAACAATGGCGATATAAATAATAGAAACGAAATTGATGTTTGTGAAAATAATGCCAACCCTACAGCAGGAGACCGACGAAATTTACCTTTCGAAACGCACGCTAACATTCATCATGCTGTAAATGGAAATAATATTACCAGCCCTAGTTCTTTTGATACTAGAGATTTACCAAATGGTAGCCCTAACAAAAATAAAAAAATGAATGAAGCGTATTTTAAAATAGGCGTTCATTGGGAAAATAATAGGGATTGCCATTGGTATCTAGATGGGGTGTATGCAGGAACCTCAGTTGCAGGGAGAGATTTTACGCGATCACTAAATATTTTGTTTGATTTATGGACGAATTCATGGACTGGTTTTGCAACGAAAAATAGCATTCAAGACGATTCGAAAAATACAATGTATGTAGATTGGGTGCACACTTACAAGCTTGTAGATTCTGATAGCACTAATGATAAAGTGGCTTTTAGCAATGTTTTATCTGAACTAGAACAACAAACCTCTTATACATTCGATATTAATTACAGCGCAAGTACAGAGAGAGAAATTGTTGTAGAATTTTGGTCACCTACAGCTTGGCTTCAAAATGGCAAGGTTACAGTGCCTAGGGGTTCTGGTACTACAACTGTAACGGTTAATCTAAATAATGAGCCTCCGGCAGGTCAGGGTTATGTTTTAAAAACACACATACGTCCAACAGGAACAACCTGGCAGGAAGCCTTAGATAACGATCAAATAAACAATATTACTATAAATGGAACGCTTAGTACGAACGATATTGAAAATTCCAACTATATTATATATCCTAACCCTTCAAATGGGGTTTTTACGATTAACTCAAGTAGAACAGAAGACCTTAAAATACAAGTTTTTAATTTACTTGGAGAACGGGTTTATAAAAAGGTTCTAGAAGTGAATACCAATTCTATAAATTTATCTAATTTAAATTCTGGAATGTATTTAATGAGTATAGAGACCCCAAGTAAAACAACGGTCACTAAAAAAATAATGATCGAAAAATAACATCAAATTTTATATAAAATAGAATAGGGTTTTAGAGGTTCTAGTCTCTAAAACCCTATTCTATTTTAACCTGAGTTGTACATAATAAAATTTACGTCAGTCAGGAGTGATTTTCGATAGAAAATGGTATCGAAAACCAATAAATTTTCAATAAAAAGCCTAATTTTCTTCTTTTCACTTTGAAAAATCACTCAATTTGACGGCTTTTTCAGTCTAAATCCTTATATCTGACTCACTTTACTTTAGGGTAATTTCAAAGTTAAATGAGATGAGTTACAGTGGTTCATTTCTTGACATTGTTAATTTATTTCAGAATCAAATTGTTTTAAACAATGCTTAGACGACTTACTTTTTAGGGTCGTCGTTTGGTTCCTCATCGTCCGGTTCCTCATCGTCCGGTTCTTCATCGTTTGGCTCTTCATCGTCTGGTTCTTCGGTATTACAGTCTAGAATAGAGCCTTCAACATACATTGCCCAATTTTTGCCAGGGAAATCTTCTCCTTCAGCCCATGCCGTTTCTCCACCGGTAGGCCCTGTTACTTCAGCATGCGCTGCAAAACAAAAACGATCTTTAAAATCGCTTGCCTCTATAGTATAGACGACTTCTGTTACACCAGTAGAATTATTGGTACTGTACTCAAAACGTCCTACTTTTGGGTTTCCAGATTCGGTTGTAGGGAAATCATCGTCCACACAATTATTAATGCTTAGATGGGTGCCATAGATTAACCAGTCTTCATTGGTGGAATACGTTATTATAAAATTACCGTCTCTAATAGCCACAGAAACAGTTCCAGCGGTATGGTTTTGTCCTGCGATTAAATTAACGGTAAGACAAGACTCTTGTTCATTTAAAGAAGATGTGGAAAACAGATCGTTCAAATGTTGTTTTTCTGTTTCAGTAATGGTTAAGTCATTGTTAGTGTGATCTACACTACAGCTAGTTATCATTATTCCAAATAAGATAACGGCAAGGTAATACCTGTTTTTCATGATAGTTTAAGTGTTTGGGGTTAATATATTATAAGTTACGACTTTAATTTTATTTTAGATCTCTTATTAATACACTTTTCGATGAACTGTACTTATTTTATTAAGTTGAAAAGAAAGAGGCTGTCTGAAAAGTATTTTTAATCGTCCTTCTGTCCCGACGGGGTATTTCAGAATCTCATAATGTGACGTGTTAGTCTTTTGTGAGAACCTGAATCAAGTTCAGGTTGACGAAATGTACCTTTTTAGGCAGCCTCTTTCTTTAATTTTTTAATCCAACACAGGAATACGCAACACTTGGCCTGGGTATATTTTATCGGGGTGAGATAACATAGGTTTATTTGCTTCAAAAATCACAGGGTATTTCATGGCATTACCATAATAGGTTTTAGCAATTTTACCTAAAGTATCGCCACTCACTACAGTGTGAAACTGTGCTTCGGGCTCAATATTTTCAACGGTCATTTGGTCGTCTACCGTAGCAATTCCATCACTGTTTCCTACTACTAATATTATTTTTTCGCGAGTAGCTTGGTCGTAAGCTAAACCAGAAATAGTCGCTAAATCATCGTCTATAAAAACAGTTAATCCTTCAACTTGTAATTCTAAATCTCGTATTGTTTCTTCTAAACCCTTGGCTGCTAGTTCTTCTAGTTTTAATTCTTCAGCCGCAGCTTTTGCACTTGCTTCAGCAGCTTCTTCTTCAGTAGTTGTTCCAATACCAAAGACCTTGGCTCCTGCATTTTTAATAAATGAAAATAATCCCATAATGTTTAATTTGATTTTATAGTTTGTGCCGTACAAGTTGGCAAAAATCTTTTTGAATTACAATTTTTACGCCAAATTATGATAGAAAAAGAAACAGCTTAAAAGAGTTCTCTCTAAGCCGTTTCAATCTAACTAACTAACTAAAAAAATAAGTGGAACTTAATTTTGAGAACCCTCAAAATTAATGCTGTAAGTATCCCATTTTAAAACGGGAACCACTTTTATCTATTAAGCTCTCGTATTGGCACGAGGGTTATCTTTTTTCTCTGTTCGTTGCCTGCGTTTTTTATCTCCAGATTTTTTAGAGCGGTCTAAGGTGGTTCCAGTTTTTAAATATTGTATATAACCTCTACCTGTAAATTCATAAACTGTTCCAGAGGCAGCATGGTGCAGCTCTACGACCTTATCGTTAATAACGCTTAATTCAAAATATTCATTATCGAAAAAATCATAATCTAATGTTAAAGTTTTTAGGTACCTATTTCCGTTAATATCGCTTACTGCATAGTTTCCTATAAAATCCCAAATAATTGTATTTGGATGGGTACCAACTAAGTCTTGAGAACTTCTAAATGTCGCATGGTTTCCACCAGCTAAGAATTGTAAGAAATTTTCATTATCAAATTCGTTTAACACCCCATAATCACTGGTATATGTTTTTTCCCAAGCTTCATATTCTTGCATAAAATAATGAATGTTATCATAGAATACTAAATCGTAATCGAATGTAGAACGTTGGTAGCCTTTTAAGAAATAAGAAGTATCATTATAAGGGTTGTAAAGCTCAATTGTATGATCATTTATTTTATAAACATCGAAACTATCTATACCATCTAAATCATGATCGGTATCTAAAATCATACGATAGGCGTCATAATAACCAATTGAAATACCATAACCATTGCCTTGACTCCCTATTCCTACTAAATTATTATTAGCAAATAGCTCGCCGTTTCTAAAAGATATGGTAAATGCTTTTTGTAAAAAAGGCGTTTCGCCATAACCAATGGTTTCGTTAATATCGACATACCATAATTCGTAAGACTGTAATAATTCTTCTAAAGAAATTCCTACTGGTGGCGGTACATCATTGTAATTATCTACGATAACTTCTCTATAGCATGAGGTAAACAATGTCGTTATTAGGGCAAATACCGAAAGTAATTTTAGTGTTTTCATAATGATTTCGTTTTAAGGATTGATACAAAAGAGTTTTCAAAAGGCATGCCAAAAAAATTAAAGTGCTGATAATTAGATTTTTAAATGTTTTTTGTTTAACGATTTTTTTAAAATTAGCCTTAATCCTATTAAGCATTAAAAAATGTATTACGCCCTTGAAATGGTGTTAAATTGAAATCATTTTAAAACAAACCGGTTTATAACATTTTTAAGTTTAATTACAGCAATGAGGCACTAAAACATAGAAAGGATCATATCTTTTTGTGTTTTCAATGTTCATCAAAACGCTCATGCATTATACAGATTAAATTTTATGTATTTTTGCGCTTATAAATTTTTAGATGTTAATGAATACGACGCTTAAATATGCTGTTTTTGGTTCTGGAAGCTGGGCAACGGCAATAGTTAAAATGCTTTGTGAAAACTTAGAGGAAGTAGGCTGGTATATGCGAAGTATTTATACTAAAGAACATCTTATAAAAGAGCAACACAACCCGAGTTATTTAAGTTCTGTAGAGTTTCATTTAGAACAACTAAAGTTAAGTAACGATATTAATGAAATGGCTAATTATGCTGATGTTTTAATATTTGTAATTCCTTCTGCTTTTATTCATTCTGAAATCGAGAAAATTACAGTGAATATTAAAGATAAGGTGGCCGTTTCGGCTATCAAAGGAATACTTCCCGAGTCTGGATTAATGCTGGGAGAACATTTACACGAATATAATGCCATCCCTTTCGAAAATATCGCGGTAATAGCGGGCCCCTGCCATGCAGAAGAAGTCGCGCTTGAACGCTTATCTTATCTTACTATTTCTTGTGCCAATGCTAAAAACGCGCAAGCCATTGCAAATGTATTGTCTAGTAATTATATAAAAACCAAAATTAGCGATGATATTATAGGCACAGAATACGCTGTAATGCTAAAAAATATTTATGCCATCGCAGCAGGAATTGCTCATGGTTTGGGCTATGGCGATAATTTTCAAAGCGTTTTAATGAGTAATGCCATTCGTGAAATGAAACGTTTTATTAAGAAAGTACATAAAATGAAACGTAATATTAATAATTCGGCATACTTAGGAGATTTATTAGTCACGGGTTATTCTGTTTTTTCTCGTAATCGTATGTTTGGAAATATGATTGGTAAAGGCTATACCGTAAAAAGCGCCCAAATGGAAATGAGTATGGTTGCTGAAGGCTATTACGCCGCTAAAAGTGCCTATTTAATTAACCAAAAAAACAAGAAAAAAACACGCATCCCTATAATTGAAGCTGTTTATGCAGTACTCTACGAAGCTAAAGACCCTAAAAAAGTGTTTAAAAAACTAACCGATAAGCTGGATTAAACTTTACAGCGGTGACTTGCTAAATACAACTAAGTAATAATTAACGCAGCATTTTAAAATGATGTGATTAGAGTTTTTGAAAGTTTAAACCCCTTTTGTAAAGAATTAGAAAACACCTACCAACATTGCTATTAAAACAGTAAATTTTTATAATAATGTGGATTGATTTTAAAAACAACCGCTTAAAAAGTTAATTTTTATTACTATTTTTTTTGATTTAAAAATCAGAAAAATAATTTTATTATGCTAAAAAATTATAAAAAATAGTTTTATTTTATTAAAAAGCTGTTTTTCTATCAAAAAGGATTAATTCTGCAGGAGAAATCTGGTTTGTTTCTATTGAATATTTGTTTTAGTTTTCGAAAATTTTTTTTATGAATAAATATTTACTTCAATCGTTATTTCGCCCCTTTTTAGTCATTCTGTTTTTGTTTGCAGTGGTCTCCACAAATGCACAAAGAAACTATGAGTTTGAATCTATTCCTGTACCTGTAAATGTAGAAAAAGGCTTTGTATGGGAATTGCAAGATCAACTGTCTGATGATTTTAAGTATCCTGATGGGTTAGGGAAAGCAAGCCCTTTGTTTACCTCAAAATGGCAAGACACTTATGCTCCAGATTCTGGTTTTTCTGGACCAGGAGCAACATTCTTCAACTCTGCAAATTCAGCAATTAATAATAGTACAGACCGTTTAGAAATTCGTGCAACGCCCAGAAATGTAGATGGGAATGGGAACACGACTAGAGTTAATTGCGGTGTTGTTTCTTCGAAAACAAAAATATCTTATCCCATTTTTATGGAAGCCAATATTAAAGTGGCCAACGTAGAAAACTCATCTAATTTTTGGTTTCTTGATAATAGAGGTTTCAATGAAATAGATGTTTTAGAGGTTTATGGAGGGGCTTCAAATCCGTTTTTTAGCCAACAAATGTCTACTAATTTTCACTTATTTGAGAGAGGCGGAATACCAAATGGTCCTATAGAAGCAGATAACACCTATCAAGCTTATTTTCAAACAAATAGAAATAACAAAACGTACCAAACCAATAATACAGGTTTTTGGCGTACCGCATTTCATCGATTTGGAGTGTATTGGAAAAGCCCAACCGAAATTACATTTTACATCGATGGATTACCAACGATTAATGGCAATCATTTTGTTCCTGGCCGCTTAGAACAAGGACTTACTGGAAGTTACGCCGATGCCATTCTTCAAAGTCCAAATCCCAATGATGGTTTACCAGTAATAGATAAAACATTATTTAATAATCATGTTATTAGAGATGTTTTTATGATTTTAGATATTGAAAGTCATGCGGGGCGACCAATATCGCCAACAACAGATTTGAATAATCCTTCAAAAAATTTAATGCAAGTAGAATGGGTTCGCTCATATAAACCTGTTAGCGATGGCTCAGGGTCTACTAACAATAGAAAAAGAAGCATTACTTTTGATAATAGAGCGGCATTTATTCCCACAGGTGAAACCGACCCTATCGTAGATTACGGCGACGTTTTACCACTAAATATTACCTATGCAACAGGCATTGTTAATGGCAACGAAGAAGATTTAGATTATGTTGCCGTTCAATTAAATGAAGTAGACGAATTAGGAAATATAATTGCCAGTAGTGCTTTTCAAAATGCAATACCCATCGATTCTGGAAATACAGGTTTTGGAACTTACAATTATACCATCCCTAGAAATTATGCGACAGGGATATATGGTACAGGTCCCATAAGAAGCACTTCAAATTTAGACCCTGGTCATAAACTGCAATTAAGTATATTTATGGCTGTAGATGGTGTATCAGCGTTTAGTGATGCTAATGATACCATTATTATTGATCCAAATTTTACTTTATCTAATAGAGAGCGATTCATTTCTTTTAATAATAGAAATGAATTTGTTCCTCCAACCGAGATCGATCCAGTGGTAGATTTCGGACAAGTACTGCCAATGAAAATTACTTATGCAGGGGCTCTTAATAATGGTAATATTGAAGATTTAGATTATGTAGCAGTGCAATTAAGAGAGCTTGACGAAACAGGCAATATTGTTGCAACAAGTGCTTTTCAAACTGTAGTCGAAGGGAGTGGTAGAAATGCAGGATCTGTTATGTATAATTATACCATACCTACCAATTTTGCTACTGGACCAGACGGAACGACGCCCTTTACAGAACCAATACCTAAAACGCCAGACTTAGATCCAGGACATAGTTTAATACTCTTAACATTTATGTCTTTAAATGGGGGCGCCGCTTTTAGTAATGATAATGGGACTATTATTATTGACCCAGATTTTACAGTTGAAGATAGAGACCAATCAATAACCTTTGACAATAGAGAGTCATTTATTCCCGCATGGGCAACCGATCCGGTTGTTGATTTTGAAGATGTTATAACAATGGAAATAACATACGCTACTGGCATTACAAACGAGGTTGTAGAAGATTTAGATTTTGTGGCAGTACAAATAAGAGAATTGGATGAATCTGGAGATATTGTTGCTACTAGTGCCTTTGAAACTGTTGTTACAAAGGGTTCTAGAAATAATAATACAGTCCTTTATGAGTATCGCATACCTAGAAATTTTGCTACCGGATCAGATGGAACGACGCCATTTACAGGACCCATACCGGAAACTGTAGATTTAAACCCTGGACATACCCTGTTATTATTACTTTATATGTCTGTTAATGAAGGAAGTTCTTTTATTAATGCAAATGACACTATTCTTATTGGGTCTCAAACACTTTCAAATGCCGATTACGATACCAATAACACGAAGCCAATACTATATCCGAATCCTACAGGAGGGATGCTAAATATATCAGATAATTTTAAAGGGACATGGAAAATATATAATATAACAGGTGCTATATTGTATGAAGGCGATACACAACAAGTGAACGTCTCTGAGTTGCCTTCGGGATTATATTATATTTCTATGAAAGAAAATAATACCACATTAAAATTTATTAAAAAGTAATACTATTCAACCCAATTAATCTCCCTACAGTATTTTGGGCAACGCCAACTATATGCTAGTTGGCGTTGTCTATAAAAATGAAAAAATTTAAATGAGTACTATAGCTAAATCAATATAAAATAACATTAATATTCATAGAAAAAAATCAGATTTTTGCGTTAAAAAGCCTCGATGTAGCGAAGGCTATACCTGCGGTTTTTGCCTTAAACTCTAAGTTTTTTCTTTATAAATCTTAAACGCTATTTTATATGGGTTCAGCTATAATTTTTAAGGGCATTGGTTTTAAACGTTACTTCGCCAAAATACCTTTGGCGGTTATTAAAGGAATGGTTTGTAAGGTTTTTAAACTAATCGTG
>CALDCO010000331.1 GCA_937937185.1 uncultured Flavobacteriaceae bacterium | reverse complement strand
TTATTAAGCCTTATATTTGAGAATTAATACATTAATTTTTTTTAAAATGACTAAAGGCACAGTAAAATTTTTCAATGATTCTAAAGGTTTCGGTTTTATTACTGAAGAGGGATCAAACAAAGACCATTTCGTACACATTTCCGGTTTAATCGATGAGGTTAGAGAAGGTGATGAAGTAGAATTCGATTTACAAGAAGGACGAAAAGGTTTAAATGCAGTAAATGTGAAAGTAGTATAATTTTTTATATAATTTAAATCATTGCAAATAAAGCCAGCGGTACTGCTGGCTTTTTTATTTTATAACGTGAGTTGGGCTTCAAAAAATTTACGTTAGTCAGAGGCTTGTGATAAAAATTTTATCTAACGATGAAATTTGACGTTAGATAATGGTAGCATTTATTTTAGCCTCCTTAAAAATAGTAGCCTTTTCTTTTTTTCATTAAACCCAAATTACGCACTAGAAAATCTATTACGTTCATGAGCTACTGCAAATACTAACACTTTGCTGTGTTTTTTAATTTAACCATAGCGATGCTATGCTGAAATTAAGAAAACACCAATATTTATTGTAGCTCAAGACCTCATTACGAAGTTCTAATGCATAATTCGGGTTAAAACGATTGAGTTACCCTTGTAAATATTAAATTTTATAACATAGAAAACCTTGCACATTTTCACATACAAGGCTTTCATTCGTTCTCCCTAAGAACTAATTTAATAGCAAGGCAAATGTATAATATATTGTGATCTAAAAAAATACGTAGTAATACGTATTTTCATTTATTAGCATAGAATAATTAGTAAATTAACGTGATTTCTATGATATAAGAAAATTTACGTCAGTCAGAGTGATTTTCGGTAGAAAATTTTATCGAAGACCAGTAAATTTTCAATCAAAAGCCTAATTTCGATACCATTTTTCTTCGTTTCACTTTGAAAAATCACTCAATTTGACGGCTTTTTCATTCTAAATCATTAGGTCGAACTCACGTTAAATTAAAAAAAGATTAAACCACTTCTTAAAATAAAAACAACCTATTCGAATAAGATTAAAAACAGAAATAAGACTACAAAAAAGGGGTCACTTTTCTCAAGAAGTAATAGCTATAAGAAAAGCTCTAAAACAATGGGTTTATTATGCTTTAGAGCTAATCTAGGGATATAAACTCAAGTTTACCTTACAAAACTTTGAGTTTAAAATTCTTCTCCCAATTAAAAAGAAGATTAATAGCAATACAAATATATATGAGATAAAAATATTATGAAATACGTATTACTACGTATTTATTACAGTTAATATTCATTTTTTTCGATTTGCTCAACTCAAACAAATACGTCGACTCTACGGGAGTCTTAAAGAAGAAAAGTGATTTTGATCAAACGAATGCCCTCTTGTTTACATTTTTAGATCATCTCATAAAAGATTATGAAAATAAAAATTACAAACCTTTGCTTTTTGAAGTATAACCTAAAAGGTTTAGACAACTATTTAGATCTATGTAAATAAAAATATTGTTACCATTTAAGTTTAAGAGGGCAATAAAAAAGCATTATTGGACGACTATTTTTTTAACAGCCGTTTTATTATCTTCTGTTCTCACTTTAATAAAGTATATTGAAGCGCTAAGGTTAGAGACATCTAACTCATGTTTACCATTAATAAATGGTTCAGACAAAAGTAACTGACCACTTAATGTCGTTAATTCTAAAGTTCCAGAACTCGAATTTAACACCTCTAAGTGTAGTCTGGATTTTACAGGATTAGGATAAAAACGTATGTTGTTTTCTAAAGTAGAATCTGTTGTTGATAACACCTCTTCAATTACCGGATAAAGCGTTCCTCCGCTAGGAACTTTATTGCTCGTAAAAAAAGGCTTTTTCTTTTCTTTGTTTCTTGCGCCTAAATAAATTTTATTGGGATCTGAAAAAGGAGTGGCACCATTGTTATTGTTTTCAACATTTTTATTTTTATATACAAAATTATCGCGTTCGGAGACGTCGTGAAAACTAGCCCAAGGTCCCATTATACCATGCCAACCAGAATCCAATCCACGAGGTAGCGTAATGGTATTTTGCTCCACAAGATTATTTCCTTTATCTGCATTATGAAAATTAAAATCTTGTTCTACTTTATTTTTGTAAAACACATTGTATTCACAACCTTCTCTTTGAATAGCAATATGCCGCATTTTTTTAATTGTAGTATTATACATTAAGCAGTAGGATCCTGAAAATTGAACATAACCACGACCTCCGCCACCTTTATTCCATGCGCGCTCAATATAACAATCTCTTATAGTGTGGTGCTTTCCTTTCCATATAGTAAGAGCGTGGTTGCCACTATTAATAATAGTTACCGCATTTAACCAGCAGTTACGAGAGCTACTATTAAAATAAACAGAAGAAACAACAAAATTAGATTTAGCATTAGTCATTTTAAAATCATTAGGAACACCATAACCACCTTCTATTGTTAGTAAGTCTAAACCAGCATTTTGTGCGCCTGGGAAATTAATCGCCGAACCATTGGAGCCTTTTAAAGTGATTTTTAATCTCACCTTATCTCTATCTTGCCCTACTATTCTAACTTTACTTTTTACGGTTACTTCTTTGTCTATAGTGTAAGTTCCATTTAACAGTCTTAGTTGCCCACCTCCGGCGTTAGCAACATCATTTATGGCTTTGTTTAAACCATCACTATCAGTTGGTCCAATGGTCTTTACTATTGGCGTACTGGAAAGCCAAGGAATGCCACCTTGTACACCTGCTGTAGTCCATTTTTCCATTTGCGGAAAATTTTCATCAAAGAGGGATTTATCAAATTTCACTCCAGGATCTCCAACTCGAATTTGAGCGAATGAATGGTTTGCAAAAAACAGAGTTATTAAAAGAATTAGTGTGTAATTAATTTTCATGTCAATCAATATTTTACCATTGAAATATAATGCTAAATTATCTTAGGTTCGATAAAAAATTGATGAAATGTACTTTTATTGTGATAAACAAGATTTAACAATGTGGGTTTTGCTTATGAAAATTTATGCAGTCAGTAATTTTCGATGAAGTGGTTTGAATTTTTTATAGAAAATTAAAAAAAGTTTAAACCACTTCGATATAAAATGGTGTCGAAGACCAATAATTTTTTTAATCAAAAGCCTAATTCTGACCCCATTTTTCTTCGTTTCACTGCGAAAAATCAATTTAACGACTTTTTCAAGCCAAATCCTTTGATCGAAATTAGGTTAACAAGTACTTTTTCGATTAAACCATTAGGATATAGAAATTGCTATTAATGAGCTCTTTGTTTACATTATTAGTAATAAAATAGGGTATAACCAATACTTGGGTTTCCTTATTATTGAGAAGTAGAAAGGAGAAACGGGTTTAAACTAACACAACAAAATTTACCAGATTTTAAAAACATTCCCAGTAAATTTTTAAGGTCTATTTATTAAAATTAACTTATTAACAAGCAAAAAGTTAATAAAAAATGCAACCACTCTAATACCCAATATAATTAATAGTTACTTTTAACTAATTATCTCTTAATCAAATTAATTATAACAAATATCATAATTGATTTATCATTCCATCTGTAAACAATCAATTTTTTTAACAACACTTAAAATTTAAAAGATGAAAAAATTAGTAGCAGAATTTATTGGAACTTTATGGCTTGTTTTGGGCGGGTGCGGTAGTGCAGTATTAGCAGCAGCTTTTCCAGAACTAGGCATCGGATTCGTAGGAGTATCTCTCGCTTTTGGTTTAACAGTCGTTACTATGGCTTATGCTATAGGGCACATTTCTGGATGTCATTTAAATCCAGCAGTATCGATTGGTTTATGGATGGGCGGTCGTTTTGATAAAAAAGACCTTATTCCCTACATAATAGCTCAAGTATTAGGCGCTATTGCCGGGGCAGGAATTTTATATGTTATTGCATCTGGAAAGTCTGGATTTAGTATTGGTGGTTTTGCAGCCAATGGCTATGCAGAGCACTCACCGGGTGGGTATTCTATGGTTTCTGCGCTAGTCACAGAAATAGTAATGACTTTTATGTTTTTAATGATCATTTTAGGCGCTACTCACTCAAAAGCACCTAAAGGATTTGCTGGATTAGCTATTGGTTTAGGATTGGTTCTAATACACCTAATAAGCATTCCTGTAACCAATACTTCAGTTAACCCTGCAAGAAGTACTAGTCAAGCATTATTCGCAGGAGGCTGGGCACTTAGCCAGTTATGGTTATTTTGGGTGGCTCCAATAATTGGTGCCATTATAGCAGGGGTTGTTTATAAATACATTTCACCTGAAGTAAATGATTAATTTTATAAAACCATTATAATAAATTAATTGCCTATTCAATTTAAATTCAACTCTAAGCCAACCCTTTTTAAGTTGAATAGGCGTTATTTAAAAGCAACCTAGACTGTAAAAGCATAGATAGGTTGCTTTATTCTTCTTTCTCCTTTTATTTTCGACATTCGGAACCTATCAGTAAACTTATTAAAAATAACTCTTAGCAGTATTTGGTAATCAAATATATAATCGTAAATTTGCAAACTCTTTTCGAGGGGAGAATGTTTAATAAAAATATTAATAACTGTGGACACATTAAGCTACAAAACGATTTCAGCAAACAAAGCTACTGTAAATAAAGAGTGGGTTTTGATTGATGCTGAAGGTCAAACATTAGGACGTATGTGCACTCAAGTCGCAAGACTTTTAAGAGGAAAGCACAAGCCTAGCTTCACACCACATGTTGATTGTGGAGATAACGTTATTGTTATTAACGCTGAAAAAATCAACTTAACAGGAAACAAGTGGAATGATAAAACATATATTCGTCACACAGGTTACCCAGGTGGTCAAAGAAGTTTAACTGCAAATGAATTGTTTGGAAAAGACCCTGCAAGATTAGTAGAGAAATCTGTAAAAGGAATGTTGCCCAAAAACAAACTTGGGGCAGCACTTTTTCGTAATTTAACTGTTGTTGTTGGCCAAAAGCATGCTCACGAAGCTCAAAAGCCAAAAACAATTAACTTAAACGAATTTAAGTAATGGAAGTATTACACAAAATTGGTCGTCGCAAAACGGCTGTTGCACGTGTTTACCTTTCAAAAGGAAAAGGTAATATCACGATTAACAAAAAAGAACTAAAAGACTACTTCCCAACTGCAACATTACAGTATAAAGTAAACCAACCGTTAGTATTAACGGAAAACGATGGTAGCTTTGATATTAATGTAAATGTATTTGGTGGTGGAATTACTGGTCAGGCTGAAGCAATCCGTTTAGCTATTTCTCGTGCAATGTGCGAGTTAAATGAAGAAAACAGAGGCGTTTTAAAACCAGAAGGATTATTAACTAGAGACCCAAGAATGGTAGAGCGTAAAAAATTCGGACAGAAGAAAGCGCGTAAAAAATTCCAATTCTCGAAACGTTAAAATCTCCAACTGGATTGGAGATCTGTTTTTACCAATCTCAATCCTGTTGAAAAATTAAAAAGTTGGAAAAATTTCAACTAAAAAAATCAAACAGTTATTGTTATCCTAGTTTTAAAAATTATAAAACAGGACTTAGTTTAGCATCTAAATGAAGCCAACAGCTAAAAGCGAAATGGAACATTGCTAATTTAACAGAACGTAAACTATTAAAAAATGGCAGTAGAAGTAAAAGAATTACTTGAAGCAGGTGTACACTTTGGTCACCTTACACGTAAATGGGATCCTAACATGGCACCTTACGTATATATGGAGCGCAATGGCATCCATATTATAAACTTATACAAAACAGCAGCTAAAATTGATGAAGCTGGAGCAGCACTTTCTAAAATTGCTTCTTCGGGACGTAAAATTTTATTCGTTGCTACAAAAAAACAAGCAAAAGACATCGTTGCAGAAAAGGCAGGTAAAATTAACATGCCTTATATTACAGAAAGATGGCCAGGCGGAATGCTAACTAACTTTGTTACGATTCGTAAAGCCATTAAAAAAATGACAACCATCGATAGAATGAAAAAAGATGGTACTTTTTTAACACTTTCTAAGAAAGAGCGTTTACAAGTAGATCGCTTAAGAGCGAAGTTAGAAAAAAACTTAGGCTCGATTGCAGATATGACTCGCCTTCCAGGGGCTTTGTTTGTTGTAGATATTAAACGTGAGCACATCGCGATTAAAGAAGCACAAAAATTAAACATTCCAATATTTGCAATGGTTGATACAAATTCAGATCCACGACAAGTAGATTACGTTATTCCTGCAAATGACGACGCTTCTAAATCGATCGATAAAATCTTAACGCATGTTGCCAATGCGGTTACTAACGGTTTGAACGAGCGTAAAGCTGAAAAAGCTGAGAAAGATGCTGCAAAAGCCGAGGTCAAAGCGGCTCCAGCAAAAGCTGAAGCAGTAAAAGAAGAAGAATAATTAACAATTATCCAACATCAATAAGTCGTTTAATGTTTTTCTTTGTTGAAACTTATTAAACGACTTTTTTAAATTACTTATAGATATGAGTACTACAATAAAAATTACAGCCGCAGAGGTTAATAAATTAAGAAAAGCTACAGGAGCAGGAATGATGGACTGCAAAAAAGCATTAGTTGAAGCAGGAGGGGATTTCGATGAAGCCATTAGTGTTTTACGTAAAAAAGGTCAGAAAGTAGCAGAAAAAAGAGCTGATCGTGATTCTAGTGAAGGCGCAGCAGTTACCAAAGTAAATGCAGATAATACAATGGGTGTTGCCATCGTTCTAGGCTGTGAAACAGATTTCGTAGGAAAAAACGAAAACTTTTTAGCTTTAGCAAAACAATTAGCAGATATCGCAATTAACTTTAATAACAAAGAAGATTTCTTAGCAGCAGATTTTGGAGGCATGACCGTTGCCGAAAAATTAGTAGAGCAAACGGGTGTTATTGGTGAGAAATTAGAGATTAATGCCTTTGAAAAATTAGAAGCCTCTTATGTAGGCACCTATGTGCACATTAACAAAATAGGTGCTTTGGTAGGCTTGTCTGAAAAAGAAGAAACAGTGGCTAAAGATGTGGCAATGCAAGTGGCCTCAATGGGAGCAACAACATTATCGTACAAAGATTTTGACCCCGCTTACATCGCCTCTGAAACTGAAGCTAGAATCGCTGTTATTGAGAAAGATAATATCGAATTAGGCCGTTTGGGTAAAACACTTAAAAACGTTCCTCAATATATTTCAATGGCGCAATTAACGCCAGAGGTTATAGCAAAAGCTGAAGCTGATGCGAAAGCGCAATTAGCTGCTGAGGGAAAACCAGAACAAATTTGGGATAAAATTTTACCAGGGAAAATAGAACGTTTTATTTCAGATAATACAACTTTAGATCAAGAACAATGTTTATTAGATCAAAAGTTTATTAAAGACGAAAAGCAAACTGTTGCCGATTATGTCGCAGCTAAAAATGTTTCGGTTACTGGTTTTAAGAGGGTGTCTTTAGGGTAATTATAGATTCTATCTCGCTTTTAAACATTTAATTCCAATTAAAATAAGTTTTATTTGAAACCCTTTTAAACGGCAAACGAAAGCTTACAGGTAAAAGATAAATACAAAACCGCTATTCTATTTTTAGAGCTAGTGGTTTTTTTTATGCATAAAAAACACTTAATTTTGATAAATCCTTGTCTCCACAAAAATGGAGATCTCTTAACGATTAATATGCAATATAAAAGAATACTCCTCAAGTTATCTGGTGAAGCGTTAATGGGCACCCGCCAATATGGAATAGATCCTGTACGTTTAGCAGAGTACGCTGAAGATATAAAAGCAGTAACAGATAAAGGTATAGAAGTGGCTATTGTTATTGGTGGTGGTAATATTTTTAGAGGTGTTGCTGGAGCAATGAACGGCATGGATCGTGTGCAAGGCGACCATATGGGAATGTTAGCCACTGTAATTAATGGTCTCGCCTTACAAAATGCTCTAGAAGATGCTGGTGTTAAAACCCGCTTACAAACTGCTATTAAAATTAATGAAGTTGCAGAGCCTTTTATAAGACGAAAGGCAATGAGCCACCTAAGGAAAGGGCGCGTTGTTATTTTTGGTGGTGGAACAGGTAACCCTTATTTTACTACAGATTCTGCTGCCGTTTTGCGTGCCATTGAAATTGAAGCTGATGTTATTTTAAAAGGAACTCGTGTTGATGGTATTTATAATGTTGATCCAGAAAAAGATAATACCGCAATAAAATTCGATCATATTACTTTTGATGATGTCTTAAGAAAAGGACTAAAAGTAATGGATACGACTGCTTTTACATTAAGCCAGGAAAACGAGCTCCCTATTATCGTTTTTGATATGAATACGCGTGGGAATCTTATGAAAGTAGTTTCAGGAGAAAATATTGGTACACAAGTTAGTTTATAACTTTTTTCTAACACCTTTTCATCGATTAAACTATTCTATTAACTTTGGCTTAATATTTGAATACTTAATTAGAAAATTAAAATTATACAGTAATGAACGAGGATATTACATTCATTATAGATACTGCAAAAGAAGCAATGCAAAATGCAATCATACATCTTGAAAAGCAATTGGTAAATATTAGAGCAGGAAAAGCCAGTCCTGCAATGTTAGGTAGTGTTATGGTAGATTATTATGGCTCCCAAACCCCACTAAGCCAAGTCGCTAATGTTAATACTCCAGATGGGCGTACTATAACCGTACAACCTTGGGAAAAAAATATGCTTCAAGAAATAGAACGTGCCATTCAAATCGCTAACATAGGGTTTAACCCCATGAACAATGGCGAAACCTTAATTATAAATGTTCCGCCATTAACTGAAGAGCGAAGACGTGAATTAGCCAAACAAGCTAAAGCTGAAGCCGAAGATGCTAAAATCGCCATCAGAAATGCAAGAAAAGATGCCAATAACGACATTAAAAAAGTAGATGATGCTTCTGAAGATTTACAAAAAAATGCCGAACTAGATATTCAAAAACTAACAGACACCCATGTTAAAAAAATTGACACCATTTTTGCTAGCAAAGAAGCAGAAATAATGACCGTATAAATTTTATAAAGCGACATTAAGTCGCTTTTTTTTATTAAATTTCAATGTTAATAAGCTTTAATCACTATGAAAATTTCCAAATCACTATTTATAGTTTTTATAATATTGCAAAGTTTTACTTTTGAAGCTCAAAATTATAAATTCATTCCTGCTAACCAAAGGGTTTTGAGTGACGAACAATTAAAAAGCACAGAGATAATGGTAACGCCCAACATTATGCTTTTTAATGAACAGGGTAAAATATTACCCTTTTCTCAAATTGATCTCCTTACCAACCCAGATTACAGACCATTATTTTATGTCGATGCCAATGAAAAACTTCAATCGGTCGTTTTTCTTAAAAGGAGTGAGCATCCTATTCTCATAGAAAAAAATCCAGAGGCCGAATTTATCAAGGGCGAGCGTGCCTTAGATTTTATTGTTACAACAATAGATGGCCAACACATAAAACTTTCTGAATTGAGAGGGAAAGTTGTGGTTTTAAACTTTTGGTTTACTAAATGTGGCCCTTGCAAACTTGAAATGCCCGATCTTAATGGTTTGGTTAATGAATTTAAACATAAAGACGTTGTTTTTTTAGCCATTACGTTTAATAAAAAAGAAAGCATTCAACAATTTTTAAAAACGCACCCATTTAATTATACCATTGCACCAAATGCTAATGATGTCATTACCATGTATGGTGTACAAAGCTATCCTACAAGTATCGTTATAAATAAAGCAGGTGAAATCGTTTTAAAAGAATTAGGATACAGAACCAATATTAAAGAAGTACTTACCAATTCAATAAACACTGTCTTATAATTATATTTAATGCATAGGCTAGCTTTTTTAATCGTTTTTGTTTTTGCTTTAACTGCAAGAGCACAAAAACCAAAAAAAGAGAAAGATCGTATAACCTTAGAACAGGACTCCATAAGAAAATCTGCTTTTTTAAATAAATTAGGCAATGGTTTTTTTCCTACCAAGTATATAAATATAGATTTAAAGCATTTAGTTAAATTTAACCAATTTGAAGGTTTTAGAACTGGCGTTGGAGGCGAAACCAGTAAATCGTTTTCCCAAAAATATAAACTCAATGCTTACGCGGTATATGGTTTTATAGACCAAAAAGCGAAATTTGGTTTTGGTGGTGGTTTTAGAGTAGCACCTAAAACAAATACTTGGATAAATATTTCTCATCAAAACGATCTTCAAGAAACAGGAAGCTCTATTTTTTTAACTGATAAGCGTTTTTTCTCATTCTTTGAACCGCGATTATTAAATATAGACCTGTTCCATAAACACATTACAAATAAAATTTCTTTGTCTCATAATCTATCCTCGCACATCCTCTCTGAAACCGAATTCGCGGTTAGCAATATAGAACCCACTTATAATTACACTTTTGTATTAGAAGAAGGATCGTATAGGGCTTTTGAAACAACAACGACTAAAACGGCAATACATTGGAATCCCTTTAGTACTTTCGATATGAAAGATGGTAAAGTAAACATGATTAAAGATGGTTATCCTAAATTTACCTTTCAATTTACAAAAAGTTTAAAAGGGCTGTTAAATTCTAGTTTCAATTTTACAAAAATAGACTTTAGAACCCAACACAAGATAGAATACAACAACTGCGCTTTTTCGCTTATAACCCTTACAGCAGGCATTGCAAATGGCGACACTCCTTTAACACATTTATACCATGCCTATCCAAATAATATTAACAAAAAAACAGTAGGTGGACGATTTTCTGTCGCAGGAATAAATAGCTTTGAAACCATGTTTTTTAATGAGTTTTTCTCAGATAAACTCATGACTTTTCAGTTTAAACATTACTTAAATTCATTTAGACTGTCTAAACGCTTTAATCCTCAACTTGTACTCATTACTCGTTATGCCTTAGGAGACGAAAACAACCCTTCCAGACACCAAGACATTAGTTTTTCAAGATTAAATAAAGGCTATACAGAATCTGGAATTGAAATTAATAAATTATTTTTTGGTTTTGGTTTAAGCTTTTCCTATCGCTATGGCGCCTACCATTTACCACGCTTTAATGATAACCTTGCGCTTAAATTCACCTTTAACGTCACATTATAAGCTATAGAGCCCCTGTAATACATTGCTTTTATATACCTTTGCATTTCTTTTTTAAAAGATATGATTAAACTATTTACTAAAGATTTTTGGGATATAGTTGCCCGAATAATATTACGTAATAGAATAGCAATACTTTCTATTATTGTTATCATTACTATTGCCTTTAGTTTAGAGTGGAAACATATGCGATTTACTTATACTGAAGCCAATCTACTACCAGATCATCATGAAATAAACCAAGAATACACCCGATTTTTAGATATTTTTGGTGAAGAAGGAAACCTTATCGTTCTAGGAGTTAAGGACTCTACACTTTTTTCAGTTGAAAAATTAAATGCATGGAATGCATTATCCGAAGTTTTTAAAACCGAAAAAGAAGTAGAATCTGTAGTCTCGATTAAAGATCTTCAAAAATTAAAAAAAGACACTAAAAACCAAAAATTTAATTTAGAGCCCTTCATATTAGATTCTATTAAGTCAACATCTGAAATTAATACCTTAAAGAGTGAGCTATTTAATAAATATCCTTTTTACGATAATTTCCTTTACAATAAAGAAACTAAAACGGTAAGAACAGCGATTTACTTAAATAAAGACATTGTAAATACGCCAGCGAGAAAAGATTTTGTTATGCTTTCACTGATAAAAAAAGTTGAAGCCTTTGAGAAAGAACAAAATCTTGATGTCAGAATTTCTGGAATGCCTTATATAAGAACTTTAAATGCCCAAAATATTGTCGATGAAATCGGTTTATTTGTGGGGGCGGCACTTTTTGTAACCTCATTAATATTTTTCTTCTTTTTTAGATCCTTCAGAGCAACCCTAATTTCACTGTTCGTTGTCTGCATAGGAGTGATGTGGACTTTAGGAATACTTGGGCTGTTAAAATACGAAATCACCGTTTTAACCGCACTAATCCCTCCATTAATCATTGTAATTGGCATTCCTAATTGTATTTTCTTAATTAACAAATATCAGCACGAAGTAAAGTTACATGGCAACAAAGCATTGTCGTTACAACGCGTTATCACCAAAGTGGGTAATGCCACTTTAATGACCAATATAACAACGGCCTCTGGGTTTGCTACTTTTATCATTACCGAGAGTAAATTATTAAAAGAATTTGGTATCGTTGCCTCATTAAGTATTATTGCTATTTTTATTTTATGCCTGCTCATTATACCTATAATTTATAGCTTTCTGCCATACCCGAAAGAAAGACATTTAGAACACCTAAACAAACGCTGGATAGGCGGTTTTGTTAATTGGATGGAAGGCATGGTACGAGAAAAACGAATTACTATTTACATTACCTCTCTCGTACTTCTTATTGCCTGTATTATTGGAATTTATCAAATTAAAATTTCGGGAAGTTTAATAGAAGACATGCCTAAAGGCGAGGCGTTTTATAGTGATATCAAGTTTTTTGAAAGTGAGTTTAACGGTATCATGCCTCTGGAGGTAATGGTTGATACCAAACGCAAAAATGGGGTCATGAAACTCGCTAATATTAAAAAAATGAATGCCTTAGAAAATTTAATTAACGAAACCGATGAGCTCTCCAAACCGATCTCTGTAGTGAGTTTAGTTAAATATGCGAAACAAGCCTATTACAATGGCAATCCTTTATACTATCAATTGCCTACAAGTCAAGAAAAAACATTTATTCTTTCTTACATAAAAAATTCTAATGGTAATACAAATTTGCTTAAAAATTTTGTCGATAGCACTGGTCAGTATGCGAGAATTACTACGTTTATGAAAGATATAGGGACTGATAAAATGGAACGTATTGAGGAAAATTTACAAACCAAGATAGCGCACCTGTTTCCTGAAAAAAAGTATGAGATTACCATGACGGGTAAGGCGCTAGTGTTTCAAAAAGGGACTAAGTATTTAGTAAAAAATCTAGCACTCTCCTTATCGCTGGCCATTGTACTTATCTCATTATTTATGGCCTACATGTTTAGATCGTTTAAAATGATTATTGTTTCGCTTATTCCAAATCTATTACCCTTAGTGGTTACAGCGGGTTTAATGGGGTATATTGGTGTTCCTATAAAACCTTCAACGATA
>CALDCO010000330.1 GCA_937937185.1 uncultured Flavobacteriaceae bacterium | reverse complement strand
GCAGGTTATAAAATATTTTGAGGGCCTAATGTGTTTTTGAATAAACAAAAAAAGTCTTCAGCTAAACTGAAGACTTTACTTTTGGGTGGAAGACCGGGCTCGAACCGGCGACTTTTGGTACCACAAACCAACGCTCTAACCAACTGAGCTACAACCACCATTTAAATTGCATTTTGTAATGCGTTTGCAAATGTAATTTATTTCGTATTTACTACAAAGATTTTCACTCTCTTTTTAGTAAGGAATAAGCAAATATTATATGCTATTTTAAATCGAATAAGCTATTCACTGTTGCATAACGCTCTACTGTAAATCCTTCGGCATGGTCCACTCCTACTAGCCTACCCAACTCACGCGCTCTGTAATCGATACTGTCTATAAAGTTTTTACTAGTAATTGGGGTTTCCGGGTCTTTGTTATTAGGGTCGTAAAATTGTGTTTTGTAAGCTTTTACAGCTTGCATTTTCGTTTCAATATGTCCAGAAACATCAAGAACAAAATCTGGTTCAAGGCTTTTCCATTGTATGTAATGGTACACTTGCTTGGGTCTCCATTTTTCTTGGTGTTTGCCTTCTAACTTCGTTTCTATTTTTATTAACCCGCTTAAAAAACAAGCATCACTCACTAATTTACTGCCCTTGCCATGATCGATATGCCTATCGTCAATGGCATTACATAACACAATTTCTGGCCGATATTTACGAATCATTTTAATAATTTCTAACTGATGCGCTTTATCGTTTATAAAAAAACCATCGGCAAAACCTAAATTCTCTCTAATAGAAAGGCCTAAAATTTTTGAAGCATCATTCGCCTCTTGATCTCTGGTTTTAGCAGTCCCCCTTGTTCCTAATTCTCCTCGTGTTAAATCTACTACCCCCACTTTTTTACCATTGGCGACTTCTTTTGCAACAGTGGCGCCACACCCTAACTCAACATCATCTGGATGTGCGCCAAAAGCTAATATATCTAGTTTCATACAAGTTTGTTTTTCTGCCTAGGCAGTATGATTTCATTGTTTGTTTTAAAAGTAGTTTATTTTTAAATACGCTTCTTAACAAATACGATTACTAATTTATCCATTTTTCTTGTTCTTCTTTAGTTAAAAAAGTCCAAGCCATAATGCGACTTTTCTTATTTCCTTGCGCCATCTCTATAATTCGTATTTCTGTCGCTTTTAATTTTTTTAAAGACGTGTTCATACTTTTAATATGTGCCTTATTAGAAACTAAAATAGTAAACCAAAAGCTTTGTTTTTTATGCAGCGCGCTTTCGTATAAATAAGTGTGCAAAAACGCTTTCTCTCCACCTTTGTAACACAATTCATTGGCTTGTCCGCTAAAGTTTCTTATCACTTTATCGGTTTCTCTCCCTAAACCTTTCAGTTTTTTTTGCGTTGCTTCTAAGGCTTCGGTTTCACTTTTATAAAAAGGCGGATTGCAAAGGGTTGCCGAAAAGGCATCTCTTTCTGCCAATATCCCTTTAAATATCTGTAATTTATTGGGTTGTTCCCTTAAACTTATAACTGTTTTAAGATTATTTTTAGCAATAATCGTTTCAGCAAAAGAAAGCGATTCCTTATCACAATCACTACCAACAAATTCCCAATGATATACGGCATGCCCTAACAAAGGATAAATACAATTAGCGCCTACTCCAACATCGAGAACAATACTATTTTTATTTAATTTCGACGAAATTAATAAATCATTTATATGATGAATATAGTCGACCCGTCCGGGTATTGGCGGGCACAAATAACGGTTAGGAAATTCCCAGAAAGAAATATTATAATGTGTTTTTAATAACGCCGTATTTAAAGCTTTTACTGCTTTTGGGTTAAAAAAATCAATACTCTCATTGCTATGTTTTTCAACAATAAAAGGGACTAAATAAGGATTAGTCTCTTTTAATAGTGTTAAGTTATAACCGTTAAGGTGCTTATTTTTTTTATGCATTATGCATTTGCGACTGCTTTTTTAGTACGAGATTTAGTAATGGCATTATTAATATCTGCCTTTAAGTCTTTAACTGACTCTATTCCCACTGAAAAGCGTATCAAACCATCGCTTATTCCTACTGCATCGCGTTCCTCTTGGCTTAATAAAGCATGAGAGGTTAACGCTGGAGAGATCACCGTACTTTCAATTCCTGCTAAACTCATAGACGATTTTATTAATTTTAATTCCTTTTGAAATTTATGCGCATCGAATTCTTCTTTTAATTCAAAAGAAAGCATGGCGCCAAATCCTTTCATTTGTGCTTTTGCCAATTCATAATCTGGATGACTTTTAAGCCCAGGGTAATACACTTTCGCTATACAATCGTGTTTATTTAACCATTTTGCCATTTTAAAAGCGTTTTTAGTTTGTGCTTTTACACGCAATCCCATTGTTTTCATACTGCGCTCTAGCATCCAAACAGTAAAATCGCTAAGGCTACCACCTAAGTTTTTAGAAACATTCCATATTTTATCGATATGTTCTTTAGAAGCTGCTACAGCTCCAGCACAAATATCGCTATGCCCTCCAAAATATTTTGTGGCAGAATGCATGACTAAATCAATACCAAAATCTATAGGGTTTTGGTTTACTGGGCTTGCAAAAGTATTATCAATACTTGTTAAAATGCCTTTAGATCTTGCTAGGGTAGTTATTTTTTTAATATCGGTAATCGTTAACAATGGGTTTGAAGGCGTTTCAATATGAATTAACTTCGTATTTGCTTGTATTACGGTTTCAAAATCACCCACCTCAGAGCCGTTTGTAAATGTGAATTCTATCCCATATTTAGGAAATTCTTCCCTAACAAAGTTACTAGTGCCTCCGTATAATGTGTTTTGAAGCACAACATGATCGCCAGTTTTTAAAAAAGCAAAAAACAGATGACTAATAGCGGCCATTCCTGATGCAAAAATCAATGCTGCTTCAGTATGCTCTAAAGCAGCTATTTTCTTGGATAAATACTCTTGATTGGGCGTGTTAAAATATCGTGGATAACGTTTTACATCTACATCTAAGAACTCATAAGAGGAAGATAAATATATTGGAGATATTGCGCCTTTAAATTGCTCATCCTTAATTTCACCCACGTGAGTACAAATTGTATTTAAACCTAACTTTTCTTTTGTCATAACTGATACCGTATAGTAATTAAGGGTTAAAAATAACCATCTTCTAAGTCATTATCAATTAATTTTTCATTGAACTGATTTAAAACAGAATAATATAAGATTCGCAGTCTGTTTTAAGCGCAATTTAATAGTTATCTCGCTTTTAAGATATGAATTAATAATTTACTAAACAGCAGATAATTTAATTTATACGCCATTTAACAGATAATTTAAATTATATACTAAAAAGCAGATAATTTTGATTGTTTCTTAAATAAATGATACATTTGATTATCATTAAAATTTAAAGTAATGACAAGTATAATTACTGGAGACATCATAAATTCGAGAGCTAGTGATCCTAAAGTTTGGATCGATGTCCTAAAATCTGAACTTAAAAAGTATGGAAAGGAACCGCAACAGTGGGAAATTTACCGTGGCGATAGTTTTCAATTAGAAATCAGCCCAAAAGCCGCATTAAGAACAGCAATATTATTAAAGGCAGCCATAAAACAGTTCAAAATAATAGATATAAGAATGGCTATTGGTTTTGGAGATAAAACTTACCAATCAAAATCCATAACAGAATCTAATGGCTCTGCATTTGTAAACTCTGGAGAATGCTTTGAAAACTTAAAAAAAACAACACTAGCTATAAAATCTAATTCTACCAGTTTTGATAAGCAAATTAATATTATGATAGGGCTCGCGTTATTAACTATGGATGGTTGGACGCCCGAGGCATCAAAAATCTTTAAAGCTGCTATTGAATATCCGAAAAAAAAACAAAGCGAATTGGCTAAAATGTTAAATAAAGAACAAAGTAATATAAGCGAAGGTTTAAAACGAGCTGGTTATGACGAGGTTTATAAATTAATTCAATTTTACGAAGCGCAATTCGAAAGCATATGATACTCTTCTTTATAAAATTATTATTAGCACATATTATAGGAGACTTTGTTTTTCAACCCAAAAAATGGGTGGCGCATAAGTTTTTATATAAGCATAAATCTAAATATTTATACCTACATATTTTAATTCATACACTAGCACTTTTCATAATATTGCAAGCCAATTTAAAAACGTATTGGTTAGGGGTTCTACTCATCATTATTTCTCATTATATAATAGATGTTATTAAACTTCATCTTAACAAAACAATCACAATAGACAACGAAGCCATTAAAGAAAAGAATAAGAAGATAAATAGGTTTTTATTTTTTGTAGATCAGTTTGCCCACCTTATCATATTAATGAGTACAACAGCCATTTATTTTTCTTATGAAATTGAACTTGATACGCTATTCACTTCAAAAATAATATTATTTATTACGGCTATTTTAATACTTACAAATGTGTCTCCAATTGTGATGAAAATTATTTTTTCGAAGTGGCATTTAAGCACTACTGAAACACCAATTGATACTTTAAATGAAGATGCTAATACCGATAACGAATCTCACACTTCTTCTTTGGAAGAAGCAGGGACTTACATTGGTATATTAGAGCGTTTACTGGTGTTCTGTTTTATTATTACTAACCATTGGGAAGGTGTTGGTTTTTTAATCGCTGCCAAGTCTATTTTTAGATTTGGAGACCTTTCAAAAGCTAAAAACCGTAAACTAACAGAGTATGTATTAATTGGAACCTTACTTAGTTTTGGGTTTGCCATTCTAACAGGTATAGGATATTTATATTTAGCAAGTTTAATTAATTTGCCTTAGAAATAAAATTGTAATGGCCTGCCACAATAGTTTTTCCTAAACGACAAACCTCCAGATCATAAAAAAATGAAAAATAGCACCTGCCAGTACAAACAAATGCCATATTACATGATTATAAGGTATTTTATTATTCGCAAAAAATACGATACCAATAGTATAAGCGGCACCTCCAGCGAATAATAAATAAAGACCTTTAGCAGCCATTATTTTGGAGAGCGCGGAAAAATCGAAAACAATAAGCCAGCCCATTGCCAGATATAACAAAGTGGAAAATGTTGTAAACCGACCTGTAAAAAAGAGCTTTAATACGATTCCAAACACTGCAATACCCCAAACCGTATAAAATAACAACCAGCCCAAACTTTTTTCTAAAGTAATAAGCAAAACGGGGGTGTAAGTGCCTGCAATGAGTATGTAAATACTTATGTGATCTAGAATTCTAAAATAATGTTTATGCTTTATGTTTGTAACATAATGGTATAATGTAGAGGCTGTAAAAAGCATAATAATGGAGAGCCCATAAATAGTAACGCTAAACAAACTAAATGTTGTTTTATGGGTAGCTTTAAAAATAAGTAGTGTAAAGCCTATTAGCCCCAATAAAATACCTACACCATGAGTTAAAACATTTAAGCGTTCTTCTTTAGGTGTTTGAGTTTTCATTTATTCCTTAGGCACTTGGGCATTGTTATTTAACCATTTTTCGGTTAAAGCAAAAAAGTCGAAATCTATTGCTGGTTTCTGTTCTACTAATCGTCCGTTTTGAAAATTTCGTTGTAAAATATCTTCTATTAAATAATCTTCTTTTTCGTTTTCAGGATCAAACTTTTTCTTTAAAGAAATACTAAACAAACTTGCTGTATTATTAAACCAAAAAGCACGCCAACCACTGCGTAACTCTTTAATTAAATCGAAGGCTGTTCTACCCGTTTGTCGGTGAATAAGCTTTACCAAGATTTGCCCTTCAGTACGTGTTAATTTTTTAAGCTCGGCAGAAAACTTTTCTTCAATAAATTTTTGAACTTTTTTGGCATGTTTTTTCTTTTTCCTAGGTTTTTCAATTTCAGCCAATTCATTAGTAAGTTCCTCTAAACGCTCTGCCGCTAATTTTGCATAAGGATATACTTTTATGGTTTTTCGACGTAGAATAAGGTACCGCCTGCGATCTTGTTTGCTGTTAAAATTAAGCTTGTGTAACAAAAGAACTTCATCCAAATCTATGGCTTCTTTAGGGATGGAGTCGCCTTCTATAATAATGTATTCTTTTACAGAGGTAGAGTCTTGTAGGATAGGGTCTTCTTGCGCTAATAAGACAAATGGGAAGACTAAAAATAGGTAATTTGCAAATTTCATAATTCAAGGAATGCCAAAACCATTCCAAATTAATTTTAGGGTTCTTTTTGATACTAATAAAATGGATAGCTAAATTACTAATTATGTCTTTGCTAACTATTAAATTCTTGTGAATATTATTACTTTAGTGAAAAATTATAAACTATGGCTAAAAAAAGCATTCTCAATAAAAAGTCGATGGACTTTCTTGAAAAATATTTAAACAATTCATCACCAACGGGTTACGAATGGGACGGACAAAAAATATGGATGGATTATTTAAAACCCTATGTAGATACGTTTATCACAGATACCTATGGCACTGCTGTTGGGGTTATTAATCCAAAGGCTAAATACAAGGTGGTTATAGAAGGCCATGCCGATGAAATTTCATGGTATGTAAACTACATTAGCGACAAAGGGCTAATTTATGTGATTCGTAACGGAGGAAGCGATCATCAAATTGCACCCAGTAAAGTGGTAAATATACATACCAAAAAAGGAATTGTTAAAGGTGTTTTTGGGTGGCCAGCAATACATACAAGAAGTAGAGCTAAGGAAGCCCCACCAAAACCAGATAATATTTTTATTGACTGCGGTTGTAAATCAAGAGAAGAAATTGAAAAATTAGGGGTTCATATTGGATGTGTTATCACTTATCCAGATGAGTTTCATATTTTAAACAAAACTAATTTTGTATGTCGCGCTTTAGACAATAGAATGGGCGGTTTTATGATAGCTGAAGTGGCGCGATTATTAAAGGAAAATAAAAAAACATTGCCGTTTGGACTTTATATTACTAACTCGGTGCAAGAAGAGATAGGATTACGAGGGGCACAAATGATTACTGAAACCATTAAACCCAATGTTGCTATAGTCACCGATGTTACTCATGATACAACAACGCCAATGATTAATCAAAAAATTCAAGGTCAGGCCGAAATAGGAAAAGGACCTGTAATCGCTTATGCGCCTGCAGTACAGCAAAAGTTACGCGATTTAATTACCGATACCGCTGAAACGAAAAAAATACCTTTCCAGCGTGCAGCTTTATCTCGTGCCACAGGAACAGATACAGATGCTTTTGCTTATAGTAACGGCGGCGTAGCTTCTGCTTTAATTTCATTACCATTGCGTTATATGCACACCACAGTAGAAACCGTTCATAGAGATGACGTAGAAAATGTAATTAAATTAATTTATGAAACTTTATTAAACATTAAAGATGGTGAAACGTTTAGTTATTTTAAATAAACTTACTTTTTACCACCCTTAATTATGAAACTCGTCTTGACTTTTCTATTTTATAAAAAATGATTAAGAATCATTTTTGGTTAAATACTAAGGTCAAGAGATTTTTCATAAGGAATAGTAAATCACCAGTCAATAAAACTTAAAACGGTTAAGATTTACTTGAATCATCGATAGCTTTCAACTTAAAATTAAAACGGCAAAACTCATTATATAATGCCATTACAAAATCAAAAGCAATTATTCGACATTCCTAATACGGTTACTTATTTAAATATTGCAAGTCTTTCACCATCTTTCAAAGCAGTCGAGGAAGCTGGAATTAGAGCCATAAAAGAAAAGAGTAAGCCTTATTTAATTCCAAGTTCAGATTTTTTTAATCCAGTAATAACTGTTAAAAAACTATTTGCAAAGCTAATTGATGTTCCAGATTACAATCGAGTGGTAACCATACCTTCTGTCTCTTATGGTATGGCAACGATTGCCAATAATATTACCTTGAAAGAGAATGAGGAAGTTTTAGTGATCGAAGAACAATTTCCTAGCAACATTTATGTATGGAAACGACTTGTTAAAAAGTACAATGCTAAACTTAAAGTTATAAGGCAACCGAATTTGGGTGAAAACTCTGGAAAACAATGGAATAGTGATATTATCAATGCGATTACAGAACATACAGCTCTTGTAGCAATGGGTAATATTCACTGGGCTAATGGCACCTTGTTTGACCTTAAAACGATTAGAGAGAAAACTAAAAAAAATAATGCGTTATTAATAATCGATGGAAGTCAATCTATTGGAGCACTTCCATTTTCTGTTAAATCTATAGATCCAGATGCGCTCATATGTGCAGGATATAAATGGCTGTTTGGCCCGTATGGTTCGGGTTACGCCTATTATGGTTCTTATTTTGACAATGGTATTCCTTTAGAAGAAAATTGGTCTGCAAGATTAGGAAGTGAAAACTTATCTGGATTAACCCTATATGAAAACGCATATAAACCCCTAGCGAATAGATATTCTGTTGGAGAGAGTGGTAATTTTATATACATACAAATGCAAATTGAAGCTTTAAAACAGGTGATTAAATGGACTCCAGTGGCCATACAAGATTATTGCAAAGTAATTTCTATGGAAGCGGTTGAAGCATTAAAAAATATGGGTTGTTTAATTGAAAATGAATCTCAAAGGTCGCATCATTTATTTGGGGTAAAACTTCCAAAAACATTAGATAAATTGCAATTAAAAGCCCAACTAAATAAACAGAACATTTATGTTTCCTTTAGAGGCGATTACATTCGCCTGTCTTCTCATTTATACAATACACGAGAAGATTTTCAAAAATTAACACAATGCATTTATCAAAACATCTAAATTGAAGATTTTTTTAAATTAAATTTAAAATTAACATTACTTGACTTATGTTTTTTGTTAATAACTCAAAAAAACCACTTAAACACTAGCAATGTAATAACTTTTATCTAAAAAATAATGAGTTATAACGAATATATATTAGGTTAAGAAGTTTAAATTGTAAACTTGTATTAAATAATAAAAATTTGACTTAATGAAAAAAATTACCATTTCAGTATTATTAATAATTCTATGTAGTCCTTCTTTATTTTCTCAAAAGGAATTTACGCCCATTTTTGATAACAACTACCCAAGAACTGTTGGATTTAGAAATACCGAAGCTACTCTAAGAAGAGGCTTTTTTGTTCTAGATGATGATTATGAATTTGTTAGGGATACTGCGGGACGAACTATTAGAGAAAAAATTACGATTCCTGAATTTGTTGATGACATGTTTAGATTTCCTGTTGTTATGGGGAAGATGGCTGAAGAAGAGCGCACTGGTAATAAAAATGTAATTGCAGGTTACGAAGCTTCTAAATTAGCTTACCCAGACAGCAAAATCATTATGCATTATAATGGTAGAAACCGAAGACCTCAATTTAAAAATGAAAAAGATGAGCCTGTATTTCCAGGACATTGGTTGTTAAGAGTACCAAACAAAATTAATCAAAACGTAGACATTACGGCAGATCAAACCAGAATAAAACTTGAAGATGTGTCTATGTATACAAACCACAACTTCGATAGGGAAACGCTAACGTTTTTAATTTATGAAGAAGAAAATGGAACTAAAGATTTTTACGAAAGTGAATATCTTATCGTAACAAAGATCGATTTGGCAACAAAAGAATTAATTGTAGAGCGAGGGGCTTTTAACTCTACTGCTAGAGCATTCGATATTAATAAAATTGGCATTGCTGAAATTGCAACTCACAATAGCACAAGACTGTTTCATAATTTTACTTCCATATCTCCCAAAGACAGATTTGGAAGAACCGCTAATGAAGCCTTGGTTGATGAGCTAGAGCACATGTATAATAATGAGTTTAGTTCTTTTGATGGGATTGAGTTTGATGCCTCCACGGTAACCGTGATTTTTAATACTATTGGTGGGGAGTTAGATGTAGATGCCGACGGGCAAGTGGATATGAATGGTATAAAAAATGATGTAAATGAAATGTACCTAGGCTTTTTCGATTTCTTTAAAGAATTAAGAGAACGAATGGGCGATGATTTTATTATAATGGCCGATTCTAGAACAGCTTTTCATAACAGAGCCTTCAGGTTTTTAAATGGAATAGAATCTGAAGAATGGCCTCAAAAAAAGGATTCAGAGAATTTATTACATTGGTCAACAGGAATTGCTAGACATCAATTTGTAAATTCACATGCTTTTAACAGTAGTACTGCGCTTAGCCAGTTTAATATCAATTCATATTTAGAGCCAAATTTCCTTAGAATTTCACAGGTTGCTGCAGCTTGTTTAGATGCAGCTTATACTGCAAATTATCATTTAAAGCAAAGCACTAACAAAGTAGTGGGTTATAATGATGAAATGAGTAAAGGCGATGAGTTTGATTTTAGTGGATGGCTAGGTCAAGCTAGAGGCGATATGGTTAGATTAGCCGAACAACAACCTAATATTTTAGAAAACGAACCGCAATCAAAATATACTAATCTTAACTTTAGTACGACCAACGAATTATCTGATACGTTTTTACCTAAATCTGAAGTTATTGTTTCAAACATACCTAACAGTAATAATGAAATTTATTTCTCTTTTAAGATAAGTGCCGATCAATTAGAAAAATACCCAGAAGGATTTAATAGAGTTTGTAAGGTAACTTTAACACAAACGGGAAATAATATTCCTTCTGGAAAAGCAAGTCCTGTGAACAGTAACGAGCCTTATATTCATGAGTTTTATGTGGATGCTGATGGTGAAACGCACGGGGCTTATTTTAGATGGCTAAATAAAGATAACTTGCAGCTTAAATTTGAAATAGAAGGGCATGAAAATGCTAAAATAGAATATATTAAAGCTCATAACCATCCAGATATTATTTACAGAGAGTTCGATAATGGTATTGTTATAGCTAACCCTTCTTTAGAGCCGTTTACGTTTAATCTGGAACAAAAATTTCCTAACATTACATTTAGAAGATTAAATGGAGTTCGCCAACCAGATGTTAATGATGGTACTATTGTAAATGGAAATATTACCATACCTGCAAAAGATGGAATCTTTTTAATAAAGGATCAAGTATTAAGTACAGATAATAATGAGCTAAGTACTGGATTGTCAATATTCCCTAATCCAACCAATAACGTATTAACCATATCATGGTTAAATGTAAACAATTATTCGGCTACGATACACTCTGTTACTGGTCAGAAAGTAATGAATAAAGCTTTTAAACAGCAAAGAAATAGTATCGATGTTTCTAACTTATCTAACGGGTTTTATTTTATAGAATTTTCAAACCCAACAACAAATGAAACTTTGGTGAAACGTTTTGTAAAGAAGTAGCTTTAATTTAATAAAAAACCTATTATTTTAGCCATAACACGAGTTTAGTGTTATGGCTAAATTTTTATATTAATTTATGGATGAAATAATAGATATCGTTACAGAAAATGGAGCGCCAACTGGGCAAACAGAATTAAAATCTATTGTGCATAAAAAAGGTTATTTTCACCATACAGCACATATATGGTTGTATACAAAACAAGGGGAAGTTTTACTTCAACAAAGAGCGGCTTCGAAAGCAATACACCCCCTTTTATGGGACGTTTCTGTCGCAGGACATATTGATGCTGGTGAAACCATAAAAAGTGGTGCCGTTAGAGAAATTAAAGAGGAAATTGGCTTAAATATTAATGAAAGTGATTTACAAAAAATAGGCGTTTTTAAATGTTTTAAATCCTACCCTAATGGAATTATTGACAACGAATTTCATAATACCTTTTTAGCGGAATTAAAAGTCCCTCTTTCGGCTTTAAAATACCAAAATGACGAAGTTGAAGCCTTAAAACTAGTCTCTCTAAATACTTTTAAAATTTTACTAAATGCTAGTGAAACCAATTCGCATTTTGTGTCCACCAATAAGGCTTATTACCTAAAAATTATAAAGGCCATTAAAAAAAAATTATAAAGTAAAACAATTGTTATACTGTTGTTTTAATTAAAAAAAGACCATAAAAGAAAACGAAAGCCATTCAAACACAGCCAAAACTTATTAACTAACTACAAACCTTCCCTAATTTTATATAGTATAATCTAAACTCAATATTCTAAAAATAGGCAATGTTTTTTTGCATTTGAATAAAGAGACAATTCTAATTAATTTATATTTGTAGTTTTAATACACACGCCTTTTTATGTCTGAAAATTATACTACAAAAGTTAATAATTCAACTGAATTTAGCATCTCTGAACAGCAAATTACTAATCTAGATGCTGTAAAAGACTCAGAAAATACATACCATATTTTACAAGAAAACAAGCCTTTTATTGCTAAAATCATTGAATCGAACTTTAATGATAAATCGTATACCGTTAAGGTAAATAATAATACATATACTGTTGCCATTTCTAATGCTATAGATCAGCTCATTAAAAAGATGGGCTTTGCTGTTGGAGCTTCTAAACAAGTTAATGAAATTAAAGCACCAATGCCTGGATTAATATTAGACATTAATGTAAATGTAGGTGATGAAATTATGGAAGATGATTCATTATTAATACTAGAAGCCATGAAAATGGAAAACAGCATTCTTTCGCCTAGAAACGGTGTTGTTAAATCTATTGGCGTTACCCAAGGTGATGCTGTAGATAAAGGCGCCCTATTAATAGAGTTTGAATAACCAAATTAATAATAGCTCAAAAAGCAAGCAGCAAAAAATTAAGTTAAATTAATAAGATACCCACTCGCAGGTAAGACTATGAAAAAAATATTAATTGCTAATAGAGGTGAAATTGCCATACGCGTTATGCGTACCGCAAAAAAAATGGGAATTAAAACGGTAGCGATATATTCGTCGGTTGATAGAAATGCACCGCATGTAAAATTTGCCGATGAAGCAGTTTTAATTGGTGAAGCCCCTTCAAACCAATCCTATTTGCTTGGTGACAAAATTATAGAAGTTGCTAAAAATTTAAATGTAGATGGCATTCATCCAGGCTATGGTTTTTTAAGTGAAAATGCTAGTTTCGCCGAGAAAGTAGAAAAAAACAACATACTCTTTATTGGACCAAAATCGAAGGCCATAAAAATAATGGGAAGTAAATTGGCCGCTAAAGAAGCTGTTAAAGCTTACGATATTCCTATGGTCCCTGGAATAGACGAAGCCATTACCGATGTTGAAAAAGCAAAATACATTGCAAACGATATTGGGTTTCCTATTCTTATAAAAGCTTCTGCTGGTGGTGGTGGTAAAGGCATGCGTATTGTCGAAACCGAAGAAGAATTAGAATCGCAAATGAATAGAGCGATTAGTGAAGCAACGTCTGCTTTTGGAGATGGCTCTGTGTTTATTGAAAAATATGTGAGTTCTCCGCGGCATATTGAGATTCAGGTCATGGCAGATAGCCACGGTAATACCATTCATTTATTTGAAAGAGAATGCAGCATTCAACGTCGCCATCAAAAAGTAGTAGAAGAAGCACCTTCGGTAGTGCTAAGCTCAGAATTAAGAGAAAAAATGGGAGCTGCAGCAATAAAAGTTGCACAAGCCTGCGATTACCTAGGTGCAGGTACTGTAGAGTTTTTGTTAGACGATGACCATAACTTCTATTTTTTAGAAATGAATACCAGATTACAAGTAGAACATCCTGTTACCGAATTAATTTCAGGAGTGGACCTGGTAGAGCTTCAAATACGTGTTGCCAGAGGAGAAAAACTCCCTGTCAAACAAAGTGATTTAACAATTAAAGGACATGCCTTAGAATTACGTGTCTATGCCGAAGATCCTTTAAATGACTTTTTACCAAGTGTAGGAAATTTAGAAGTTTATAAATTGCCAGAAGGTAAAAATATTAGAGTAGATAATGGTTTTGAAGAAGGCATGGACGTGCCTATCTATTACGACCCAATGCTTTCTAAACTTATAACCTATGGTGCTACCAGAGATGAAGCCATTCAACTAATGCTTAAGGCAATTAAGGACTATAAAATTGAAGGGATAGAAACCACACTTCCTTTTGGGCGTTTCGTATTTGAACACGAGGCTTTTCAATCTGGCAATTTTAATACCCATTTTGTAAAACGCTACTATTCGCCTGAAGCTTTAAAAGTAAAGCAAGATGAAGAAGCTAAAATTGCTGCAACCATTGCGGTAAAACAGTATATCGAAGATCAAAAGTTATTACGCTTACCTAACTAGAACATATTATGGAACTCAAAATAAAAAATTTAAACGATAAATTAATTCAGGCGCATTTAGGAGGTGGGCAAACGCGTATTAACAAACAGCACGAAAAAAAGAAACTAACAGCAAGAGAACGTATTAACTATCTTTTAGATGTGGGGTCTTTTGAAGAGATAGGCGCTTTAGTAACACATAGAACTAAAGATTTTGGCATGGAGAGTCAGCAATTTTATGGTGATGGTGTGGTTACTGGTTACGGTACTGTAAACGGACGATTAATTTATATTTATGCTCAAGATTTTACTGTGTTTGGCGGTTCGTTATCAGAAACGCATGCAGAAAAAATATGCAAGATCATGGATCTTGCCTTAAAAGTAGGTGCGCCAATAATTGGTTTAAATGATTCTGGTGGTGCAAGAATTCAAGAGGGAGTGAGATCACTTGGTGGTTATGCCGATATTTTTTACAAAAATGTACAGTCTTCTGGGGTTATTCCTCAAATTTCTGCCATTATGGGACCTTGTGCAGGAGGCGCAGTTTACTCCCCTGCAATGACCGATTTCACCATAATGGTAGAAGATACTAGCTATATGTTTGTCACAGGACCCAATGTTGTAAAAACAGTTACTAATGAAACGGTCACATCTGAAGAATTAGGTGGGGCAAGTACACATTCCACAAAATCTGGAGTGGCTCATAAAACCTCTGCTAATGATGCAGAATGCTTAGAAGATGTAAAAAAACTATTGAGCTATTTGCCTCAAAACAACACAACAATTCCCAACAACCTTCCTTTTGAATTAAAAGATGAAATAAGAACAAGCTTAGCAAACATTGTTCCAGACAATGCCAATAAACCTTATGACATGCACCAAGTTATTAACGGCATAATAGATGAAAGCTCTTTCTACGAGATTCATGAAAATTATGCTGAAAATATCATTGTAGGCTTCGCACGTTTAGGTGGAAGAAGCATTGGTATCGTTGCGAATCAACCACTTTTTTTAGCCGGTGTCTTAGATGTAAATAGTTCTAAAAAAGCAGCCCGTTTTGTAAGGTTCTGTGATTGTTTTAATATTCCCTTATTGGTTTTAGAAGATGTGCCAGGTTTTTTACCAGGAACAGATCAAGAATGGAATGGCATTATCGTACATGGCGCAAAGCTGCTTTATGCATTAAGCGAAGCTACGGTACCCAGAGTAACTGTAATCACACGTAAAGCTTATGGAGGCGCTTATGATGTAATGAATTCCAAACATATAGGAGCAGATATGAATTTTGCATGGCCAAGTGCTGAAATCGCAGTAATGGGTGCCAAGGGGGCAGCCGAAATTATATTTAAAAAAGAAATAAAAGCGGCTAAAAATCCTGAAGAAAAATGGAAAGAAAAAGAAGCAGAATATGCCTCCCTGTTTGCCAATCCATACAGTGCTGCCGAACGTGGTTTTATAGATGAAGTGATTTTACCTATTGAAACCAGACGTAAACTAATTAAGGCGTTTTCTATGCTACAAAATAAAGAAGTAGATAGGCCAAAACGAAAACATGGGAATATTCCATTGTAAGAAAAAAATACTGATTTAGAATTTGCTTAGCACTTTTTAATTAATCAAGTAAAAATTGTACTTTATCGCTACATTTAAGTAAAAATAATGTCATAAGAAGTATCATTTTATAATAGAGGTTCTAATTCGTATTAAAAGTCCAGATTTCATCTTTTTTTTACTAGTTATAACTTAAAAACCTAACAAACTTAAAATACTAAATCTTACTTTTTTGCAAAAAAAATTAAGATTATTGCAGTTTAATCAACTATTAGTGATGAAATACACATAAATACGTTTATCATAATGCAAATTTAATTACATCCTTATTTATTAGCCACTTAACTATTAAATTTATACCAAAGCCATACATTTCATAATTTTGATCAACCCTAAAACACTACAGCACATGTGTTTATTGTATCATATATTGATAAGATTAGACATTTCACATAAATATTTAATATCTATATTTAAAGACCCAAACTATTCAAATCTATTATATGTTAATTATTGTGCAAAATTAAGATATGAATATACCCGTGAAAACTAAAATTTTATTAACAGCTCTCGTATTTTTACTCACGCATACGATAACATCTGGGCAAACTCCTGCAGCAATAGATCTTACAATTGAAGG
>CALDCO010000329.1 GCA_937937185.1 uncultured Flavobacteriaceae bacterium | reverse complement strand
TTAGGAATATGATAAATATAGACCTGTCAGGTTTTTAAAACCTGACAGGTCTATTTAGTCAATGAATTTACTTAGGATCTTATTACACGTTTTTATATGATATCCTTAGAGCAATACAACATCTATAGGCTATACCGTAATAGCATACCTTACTCAATGATTTAGCTATATATTTTCAAACAAATACTTACAATAATATAAAAAGTTATTTTATTAAAACTTTAATCGTTTTATTGTTTTTAGTGGCCGCTTCAACGGTAAAACTACTTTTATTTTCACCTTCACCAATAATAACTTTAAAAGCGCCTTTTAAATGTGTTTTCGGTTGGTATACTTTGCCATTCACTCTTAGCGATAAAATTAGCTCATTAGTAGTTTGATTCATGACGGTTAAGACTTGATTTTCTTTACTCATTTTAAAACGAGGAAGCTCATAACCATTTGTGATTTTATAGTTATCTAATTGAGAAATTGTAATTGGCCACCCTTCATATTGTTTACTTGTTGGGTTAGTAATATCTACATTTCTTGGCCAGCACTCAAAAGTGATTTCTCGATTGTTTTTATTAAAGCGCACAATGCCAAATCCAGCCGCTGTGGTGGTTAATTTACCGCCTCCTTTTTTATGTTGTATTGTAGGGTTTGCCGTGGCATGCATCGTTATTTTATTTTTAAACCCGTCTAGAAATTCACCAGTGTAAGTGGGCGCGCCGTTAACACGGTTTTTACCTTCCTCTTGTGGCGACCACCAACGCAACCAAAAATTAGCGATAGAAGGTGTACAAAAGGAATAACCCGCATCGTTCCAATCATTAATTCCATGATGAATTACAGTGCCTAAATGTTGGTCTCCAGCAACCATACAAGAAAAACTTTTTCTTATTGTAGCCAATGCCATATCTCTTTTGGTTTGCGGCCAACCATTAGTATCAAAATCAAGGCCAATAGGTTTGTCATATTTTCCAGAGTGCGTATTTCCCATGGCAAATATGGTTTGAGATAATACAGATTTCATTTCGGCATCTTCCCAATCGGTAGTCCATTCTTCCAGAAATTTTAACTGCCGCTTCCCTAACAAAGTAGCATCTTTTACATTATAAGGTCTATCATCAATATTGGCATAAGTCACTTCAGCAAAATAATCTTCACCATTTTTTATATATCCTTCTAAGCCTGTTTTAAATTTTCTGTCTTCAAGAATTGCAAAACTAATACCGCCCCATTTTAAATCGGTGTAATAAACGCCAATTCCTTGCTCAATTGGTGTTGCATCATAAGGGTCGGGAAGGTGAGAAGTTTGAGCTCTTTCTACTTCTTTCACATATTCTACTGGCATATAGTAGCCACCGCTTTCCCCATTTCTAGCAGTTCCTTTTTTTCCACCCGCACCCCATAAGTTGGCTTGACCAATGTCATGATCGTCTGGCAAACATATGGTAGGTGTATTTCTAATAATATCGCCAAAATCTCTTCCAAATTTTAACCAATACAAGTAATGTTCGCTATGGTCATAAACTTGATCTCCAGAAAAAAACAAAACATCAGGCTTTAATTTTTTCATGTTTTCAACAATATCATTTCGCTGGATGTCTCCACCATATTTTGGGTATATCGAATTACAGGTAAATGCTGCTAATACAATTTCATCTTTTAATATAGGGTTCTTTTGAATGGTGCCTTCATAAAAGGCCGTATTGTTATGTACCACTCTATATTCATAGGCTTTGGTATCGTCCCAGTTTTCAATTCTAAAAGGGGCAGTATAACCAGGATAAATAATTTCAGCTTTAGCCTTATTAATCCATTCCCCATTTTCTTTAATTTGCAAACTTGCTTCAAAAGGTTCGTAATTTTTTATAGGATTAAACTGTGCGGTAAGTTTCAATGTATTTTCATGAACGGTATATAATGCAAAACATATCCGGTCTTTAGGTAAAATGTTGTCTGGTAATTTAAACAGCCAAGTTTCGTTTTGGGCATTTATTTGCAAAAAGAAAGTAAGAGCAATAATTAATAGGTGGTTAAAAATTTTTTTTGAAGAAGATTTCATTTTAGCGTAACGTTTTGTTTTGACTATTTATAAGTTGACTTAACATGGCGAAATCAAAAAATAAAAGAAGCGACTAATATACTCACTTTTAATTATGTGTTCAATAAAATAAATACTAAAAATTTTAGACATTAAAGGGCGGTAAATAATTACCCATATTGTATAGAAGTAAATGTCTTGAGCCTTTCGACTATAGCTCAAGATAGGCTACAGTCGAAAGGCTAAAGACAAGTTATAGTCGAAACCCGCTTTTAACAAGCGTATAATACCATTTTACGACTTAAAATTACTCATTAAAATTTGCCCTTTTTTGACTACATTACCTGGATCTACAGGCATTACCAAAAAAGTAAACACATGCGATAGCTTAGTTTAAAAAACAAATCGCTATAATCTTCTAGAAAAAAGATTAATGTGGCATTAAAACGTTAAAATAATACTCACTATTTAAGACTTATTAACCTTGAATGTAAACGTACTTTCAATGTCATCAATAGTTTGTCTCATTTCTAAGTTAATAGGAGTGATTTTTTCAGGAAGTTCTATTTTTTGTAAAAAAGTTATTAAATCATCCCTGTCAAGATCTGTGTAAGGGGCATAATTGTCTGCGGCATGTTGTAGAGAATACCCTTTTTCAGATCCAAACCATGCTGAAGATACTAGTGGTATATTGTAATATACCTTGCAAGAAAGCTTAAAAAAGTCGGCATCTTCTATAATAAAGCCTTTGGTCATACAAGAGTGAATAAGCCTCGGTTGATACATTAGTACATCAATTAAGCTATTCATATCTTCAGTTTTAAAGCCTTTAATGACTTTTTTAAAACAACTGATGTTTTTTAATATTTTTAATGGGTTTGGAGATAAAGTTTCTTTTGCTAAATAATTCATTTTTTGTTATTATTAAATAAATTCAATAGTATCTATTATACTATATCATGTATTAGTTAATATTGTTGGTTGAATATTTAGCTGTTTGAGCTAAGTAGTACGAAGATACATACAAAAAGATAAAATACGGTTAAAAATATGCTAATAATTTTGTTTTTAATAGCATTATTACGAATTAATCAATGATATCGTTAATTTTTGATTAAATATGTAATTTTGAGTTCTTGTTTTAGGCTTTGACTGAATATTTTTTATTAATAAAAATGGGTTTTAATTATTAAAGAAGTCCAAAATCATTATGCAGGAGTGAATATTTATCGAATTAAGTGTTTTTTTTGATTCGTAAATATGACATAGATATACTCAAACTAGAAACCAATTAACTGTAATTTATTGAATGCTGCATTAAATTTATAGGCACTCAAGTAAATGCCTAAATTATCGTAACTTGTATTATGATTCAGGAATTACAAAATAACTATGGGCATTTATTTGAAGCCCCCCTTTTAAATGAAATCAATCGAGTAGGAACTTTTAAAGAAGTTCCTGAAGATTTTAAGATAATAGAAATAGGTGAATATGTAAAGGTAATGCCGTTGTTAGTTTCAGGAGCCATAAAAATTTTACGCGAAGATAATGATGGTGATGAGCTATTACTCTATTTCTTAGAAAAAGGCGATACTTGCGCCATGACATTATCTTGTTGTATTGGTCAAACTAAAAGTGAAATAAGAGCCATTGCAGAAACAGATGCAAAATTGATTATGATCCCCATTGAAAAAATGGAAGAATGGTCTGAAAAATATAAAAGCTGGAGGCGTTTTGTTTTTGAAAGTTACCATAACAGGTTAAATGAAATGCTAGAAACGATAGATAGTATCGCTTTTTTGAAAATGGACGAGCGGCTCATTAAATACCTCATTAAAAAAGCTAAAATATCAAATGATAATTCAATTTACAGTACTCACCAAGAGATCGCCTACGAACTCCACACTTCAAGAGTAGTGATTTCAAGACTTCTAAAAAAATTAGAATCACTAGGTAAAATAGAACTTCATAGAAGCCATATCCTAATAAATAATATTTAGCTTTGTGTAACTAAAGTTACAGTAGATGCGTTAACATAATTGTACATTTACTACGAATAAATAATTAATAGTTATATGGAGTTCTTAGGGTATGTATCTGCTTTAATTATAGGAATTTCGCTCGGTCTTATAGGTGGTGGCGGTTCTATGCTTGCAGTGCCTGTTTTAGCCTATTTATTCTCTTTAGATGAAAAAGTCGCTACTGCTTATTCTTTATTTATTGTTGGATCAAGTGCTTTAGTAGGTGGTTTAAAACAACACTTTAAGGGATTAGTAGATTGGCGTACGGCTATAATATTTGGAATACCAGCAATTGTAGGGGTTTCTGTAGTTAGGTACTATATTGTCCCAGCGCTTCCTGAGGTATTATTTAATATTGGTGATTTTAAGTTTTCAAGACGAATGGGAATGTTTGGATTGTTTGCGGTATTAATGATTCCCTCGGCCTTTTCAATGCTCAAAGCGAATAAAGAAAAACAAAATGTTGGGGCAGTAAAATATAACTACCCGCTTATTTTAGTTGAAGGATTACTTGTTGGAGTTATTACAGGAATGATTGGTGCAGGGGGCGGATTTTTAATTATTCCCGCTTTAGTGATACTTGCCAACATAGAAATGAAAATAGCAATTGCAACATCGTTAATAATTATTGCTTCTAAATCATTATTGGGTTTCTTTTTAGGCGATGTTTTTACCATAGATATTGATTGGCAGTTTTTAGCACTATTTACGACTATATCTTTAGTTGGTATCTTTATTGGAAGTTATATTGGAAATTTTACTGACGAAAAAAAGCTTAAAAAAGGATTTGGCTATTTCATTTTAGTAATAGCCCTTTTCATATTTTATATGGAATTTTTATTTAAATAAGAAATGTAACCAATGTTACTGTACAGGTTTTAAATAGGTTTTAAATTTGAAAAATATAAACATTATGAAAATAGAACAAATATATACTGGATGTTTAGCACAAGGCGCTTATTATATAGAAAGTAATGGAGAAGTAGCTATTATAGATCCCTTACGAGAGGTGACGCCTTATATTGAAAGAGCAAAAACAGACCATGCCAAGATTAAATATATTTTCGAAACCCATTTTCATGCCGATTTTGTAAGCGGGCATGTTACGCTCTCTAAAGAAACAGGGGCTCCAATTATTTATGGCCCTAATGCTGAAACACGTTTTGAAGCCACTATAGCAAAAGATGGACAAGTTTTTAAACTAGGTGCTATTACTATTACCGTTTTACATACTCCAGGCCATACCATGGAGAGTTGTGTTTATCTTTTGAAAGATGCAAATGGAAAAGACCATGCAATTTTTAGTGGTGATACGTTGTTTTTGGGAGATGTTGGTCGCCCAGATCTTGCACAAAAAGCAGGAGGTATCACTGAAGCCGATTTGGCAGGTTTTTTATTCGATAGTTTACGTAACAAAATAATGCCTTTGGCAGATGATGTTATTGTATATCCTGCTCATGGTGCTGGATCGGCTTGTGGTAAAAACTTAAGTAAAGACACTGTCGATACCTTAGGTAACCAAAAGCGAACGAATTATGCTTTGCGAGAAAATATGACCAAAGAAGAATTTATTAAAGAAGTGACAGATGGTTTACTACCACCTCCAAAATATTTCCCTTTAAATGTTAAAATGAACAAAGAAGGATATGACGATATTGATGTTGTTTTAGAGAGAGGCACTCAAGCATTAGCGCCCGAAGCTTTCGAGGCGACTGCAAATCAAACAGAGGCTATAGTTCTAGATGTGCGGCATCAAAGTGATTTTGCTAAGGGACACATTCCTCGTTCAATATTTATTGGGCTAGATGGAGGCTTTGCGCCATGGGTTGGCGCATTAATAGCCGATGTAAAGCAGCCCATATTATTAGTAGCAGAAGAAGGACGCGAAAAAGAAGCCATCACACGATTATCGCGTGTTGGTTTCGATCATACTTTGGGCTACTTAAAAGGTGGGTTCGAAGCTTGGAAAAAAGCAGCTAAGGAATACGATACTGTGAGTTCTATTCCGGCATCAGTATTTAAAAAAGCACTTGAAAAAGAACGTGTTCCCGTATTTGATGTTAGAAAAACTGGCGAGTTTTTATCAGAACATGTTCTTAATGCAAAACATACAGCATTAGATCATCTTAATGATCACCTTACAGAGTTTCCAGAGAAAGATACTTTCTATTTGCATTGTGCTGGAGGCTATAGAAGTATAATTGCAGCTTCTATATTAAAAAACAGAGGGATTCATAATCTTATTGATATTCAAGGTGGCTTCAAAGCAATAAAAGCCGCAAATATTGAAGTGTCAAATAACGGATGCCCAACAACATTATAAATAGAAATGATACATTTAATAGTGAATACAGATAAATAAAATAATGCCAATATTAGTGCTATTTTCCTTAATTTGATTGATTAATAGCTTTAAAGGGAGTATTATAACTTAATAATACTTCCTTTTTAATTTTAGTCTTTTTTTTATGAAAAAAAATAATATACTTTTTGTTTTTTTGCTATTTAGTATGCTATGGTGTATTAATGCTTGTAGGGTACAGAATTTAAAGTATGTCACTAAGATTGATAAAGTCACCTTGCTAAAGCATGTTACAGGAAAGCAGAAACAATTAATAGATGTGCGCTCGGTAGAAGAATATGATGCGGGACATATTGATAATGCGATAAATGTAGATATTGCAAATAAGGAAAATTTTAAGCAAAAAATGAACAAGCTAGATAAAAGTAAACCTGTTTACATTTATTGTACCCGAGGCATTCGTAGTTATAGGGCAAGTAAAATTTTACAAACCTTAGGTTTTAAGGAAATATATGATTTCTCTGGCGGTTGGAGCGCTTGGAATAAATAATAAATGATTTTGATTTCAGAAGTTTTAAATACCTATTTTCCTAAACTGGCAGAAATGCCAGAGTTAAAGAATGAATTAATTTCAATTAGTAAGCTTGTAGACATTAAAGCGGGGACTGTTATTTTAAAACAGGGCGAATATGTTAAAGTTATTCCTTTACTTATCTCTGGTTTGGCAAAGGTATTTAAAGAAGAACCTGTAAATGGTAATGAAGTACTGCTTTACTATATAAAACCTGGAGAAAGTTGTGTCATGTCTTTAACAACACTTGTGCGACAACAAAAAAGTCATGTAAAAGCAATTATAGAAGAAGATGCTTCTATTCTTATAATACCTGCTAATGAGGCGTTAAAAATTGCAAAGAAATACCCAAAATGGAATGCTTTTATTTATGACTTATTCAACCTTAAATTTGATGAATTACTTAGCGTTATTGAAATTTTAACCTTCTCTAATAAAGGCACCAGGTTACTGGAATACCTCAAAAAAGAAGCACGCCTTAAAAAAACCAATACATTACAAACCACTCACCAACATATTGCTTACGATTTAGGGTCCTCTCGGGAGGTAATCTCAAGACTACTTAAAAAATTAGAAGTAGAAGGCTTTATTAAACTAGGGCAAGGAAATATTACGCTCTACTCTAGTTAATTTTTTTCGTTTTTAAACCCAACAATTTTTATTAATACCATTTAAAACGCACAACCAGAAGGTTGTGGGCTTAAACTTTCTAAATCATTTGCAAAATCGGCAGCCAATGTGTCTGCCATAAATCCACTAGAGACAGTACCTTTATACACTGTTGTGCCGTAACCTGAGGTATTCATATGTGCTCTTACATAAACGGTTTGATCGGCACTAATTTGCACTGCACCCCCCGATCTCACGAAAGGCTGTTCATTAACATGGCTATGTCCTAAAATGCGTCGATAGACCAATTCGCCATCTTCGGTAATGACTTCCCACCAATTGGCATATTGATTACAACCTGTATCAGGACTAGAAACACCAACACTAAAGCTGTAATTATTTACATCACCAGAAACCGAGACACTAACCACTGAAGCCTTTTCTGTCGTATTGATTGGTTTTTCTGTATCTGTATCCATAGTTTCATTGTCTTTGTCTTTTGCACAAGAACTGTTGCTTAAACATAAAAAAAGCATTAGTGTGCTTATTATTTTAATAGTCATAATTAAAGTATTAAGAGTTATAAATTTAACTAAAAAACAGTTATCATCTCCGGTTAGGTATTTGTTTTTCACTCTTTTTTAGCACTATCCAGATTAAAACCGCAAAAGCCAATGTTAATAGTGTAAAGAATTTTTCAAAATTGGTCTCAGCAAAACTATTTCCAATGGTATTTAACCCAAACAAAAAAAGAAAACCCCATAAAATAATATTAACAATTTTCAAAGGTATCATTTCGCTTAGATAGTTGCCTTTTATTAACAAAACGAAGAATAAGAAGGCATTGATTAGAATCGAAACGCTTTCAAAAACATACATTCCAGTATCATTTTTTAATCTTCCTCCCTAAGTAACTTCCTAAGGCCTTATTTTTATCACGATACTTAAACGAAAAAAAACTACCGCTACTAATAACCAAAGCATTATTTTAATTGCAAATCTATAATTCATTTTGTTATAGTCTTTAATCGTTATGAAACGCAATACAAATTAAATCTTAGATAATACTATGGTAGACATTGCTCTAATATCATCAACGATAACCGTTTTTAAGGGCTCTAGAAAGCTTAGTTTATGAATGCGCATTTGTTTTTTTAATACTTCTCGAGTTAACAAAAAACGAGTGGTCTCATCTGGAAGCACATAAAGCCCATTAGAAAGGGATTTAACCCGTTTTTCAATACCAATCAAAGATGTCATTCTTATAAATAAAGAACCTTTGGGTTTTAAAGCACGAACTAGCTCGGCAAACATTGTTTCGAAATGTGCTGTGTTTTTTGCAAAATGAAGCACCGCACTACAGATGATGTGATGAAATTTTTCCGACTCGAAAGGCAAATTTTCAATAGGACTTATCGAAAACTTTTCTTTTTTTAATGGATATTGCGTTTTAGCAATTGCTAGCCGCTCAGCATCCTGGTCTACCGCATAAAAAGAGTAGGAGTTATTATAAAACCATTTTAGATTTCTACCACTGCCACAGCCTGCATCAAGAATAAGCGCTTTTGGACTGTAACGGCCTTTTAATATTTGATCGATAAGATAAATATCGACATTTTCTAATGCTTCTGTTATATTAGTTTGATTAGACATTACAACTGTAATATTTAGAATTAAACATTTAAGTTCACTGTTGAGTTATTGGCATTCGAAATAATGAAGTGGAAAAATAAAGCATACTTATTTCTTAAAAAAATATTCTCTATAAATCTATACCTAATTAACGTGAGTTCGGCATAAGAAAATTTACATCAGTTAGAGTTATTTTCGGTAGAAAATGGTATCAAAGACCAATAAATTTTCAATCAAAAGCCTAATTTCTATACCGTTTTTCTTCGTTTCACTTTGAAAAACCACTCAATTTGACGGCTTTTTCAAACCAAATCCTGAGGTCTAATCTCGGTTTGTAACATATGTCACAGGATAATTAGGTATTCTATAATACCTTGGTCTATGTAACAATATAAAAAAATGAGTAATTATGAAAACAAAAATTTTGATAGCACTGTTCCTTTGTGCTATGATATTTATGACCAATTGTACAAATGACGACGATTCTGAAGAGCCAATAAGCATGAGTGCGCTAACTCTAAACTTGCAAGGCTTAAGTAATCTTGGTGCTAACGAAGTATACGAAGGGTGGATTATGGTAAGCGGCACACCAAAAACAACAGGAACGTTTACGGTTAACGACTCTGGCGAACTTTCTCAAACAAGTTTTGAGGTCGATCGTGAAGACTTAGAAAGTGCTACTGCTTTTATTTTATCTGTAGAACCAGCAAACGATACAGATCCTGCACCTTCAGAGATAAAAATTCTCTCTGGTCCTTTTTCAGAAAGCGTTGCAATGGTTAATACTAACGAGATGATTGGCGATTTTACAAATAGCGCTGGTACATTTTTCTTAAGGTCACCTACCGATGAAATGATTGGTGCGCCAAATAATATGAATGATGAATATGGTATTTGGTTTGGCGATATTGACCAAGGCATGCCACCAGTACCCAATTTTACATTACCCTTATTAGATGCTACGAAATGGGTTTACGAAGGTTGGGTAATTGCGAATGGAATGCCTATTTCAACAGGTAGATTTTCTGCATTTAATATGCAAGATGATTTTAATGGGTATAGCCAAATTAATGGAAAAATTGGACCAAATTTACCAGGAGAAGATTTTTTTATTAATCCGCCAATGGGCGTTATGTTTCCTCTAGACGTAAGAAATAGAATGGTTGTAATATCAGTAGAGCCAGCTGTAAACGATGATCCCAAACCTTTTTTATTAAAACCGCTTGCAGGCATTTCGGGAACAGAGTTAGTAAAAAATAAGGCATTAATGATAAATTTTAATGCAATACCTTCTGGAACAGTAACCCGATAAAACGAAACCATTGAAAAATAGTAAAGCGTTTAAATTGTTAATAGTTTGTATCATTTGTACTGGGCTATTCACAGCGCTATATTTTCTCATAGATTAAATAATTAAAAATAGAATAGTATGAAAAAAAACATGGGTAATGCAGATCGCATTATTAGATTAGTAATAGTAGCCGTTATCGGTTTCTTATACTGGAAAGGATTTATTGAAGGCACATTGGCTTATGTATTATTTATAGTAGCAGCCATCTTTGCTATTACAAGTTTTGTGAGTTTTTGCCCTTTATATTCGTTAGTTGGATTAAACACTTGTAAAGTGAAAAATGAAACCGACTAATTTTTCGAAAAGAGGCTGTCTAAAAAGGTACATTTCGTCAACCTGAACTTGATTCAGGTTCTCACAAAAGACTAACACGTCACATTATGAGATTCTGAAATATCCCGAAGTTTCGGGACAGAAAGACGATTAAAAATACTTTTCAGACAGCCTCTTTTTTCTTTTAAATTAAGTCTCGTAAATTCACTAGAAAGCTCAGCTCGATCTAACGA
>CALDCO010000328.1 GCA_937937185.1 uncultured Flavobacteriaceae bacterium | reverse complement strand
ACCAAAATCATCATATTTTTCAATAAGAACTCTTTTTTCTAAATCTGTATTCCCTTTTGCCGTTTCTACTGACACTCTTTGCGTTAAACTAGAAGTATTAATACTAGTAGTATAATTAGTTCTAGTTTTTGAGACAATTTTTTCGGGACTGCTACCAATTTTCACATAAGACTCTGTTTGAATAGGACTTCCAATTCTAAATTGATTTGCAAGATTTTGATATGCTAAAGATTCATTATTACTAACATCACTTAATAAAGAATGATCTTCAGGATAATAAAGTATTCGTTTAGTAATTTTGTCGGATTCATGGAAAGTTTCTTCTTTTAATTTACGTTTGGATTCATTGTATTTATATTCTTTAGTAGTAATAAGCTCATCTCCATTAAGATTGGATTTTGATTCCTCTTGTTTTACCTTTATGTGAGCCATTCTAACTCGATATCTCGAAATGTCTACCACATCATTGATATTAAAGACAGCCCCTCCTTTATAATTTACTTTTAAAGCGTTAGTAAGATTTTCATTATATAAATACTCGTTTGTTGTTGATTTAAGGGTTTCTAACTCATTGTTTTTTATTTTTGTAGCTTTTATTTTTCCTCCAGAGAAACTATAATCTATTGGTGGAGGGAAAGGAAATTCGTCATACACTAAATTTGCACCTCCCATAAAATCAATTGTAGTTGTTCCATTAGTATCATTACCACTATTACTATTTTGAATAATATTAACGGTTCTGTATGCTAGATGCCCACCTGTAGTTACACCTAAATTAGATCTGTCTGAATCGGATGCCACAGTATAATCGCAACTAACGTTATGCCCACCAGTATTATTTTTCACGAAAATAACTGTTTGATATTCGTATAAATAATTGGGGGTTCTATGAATAAAACCTGAAGAATAGCCGTTTTCTTTATTATAATTATATTCTTGAGACAATACCAATGCGTTATTTGCATCGTGTTTTTTTAATGTCTTTACACGTACTCCTCCTATGGGTTTTTCGTAAGCTCTTTCATTAGTATAATTTTTAAATGAAACGGAAATTGAGGCGGCATCCCTTGCATCAGGGTTAAAACAATCTCTCCATGTCGCTTCAGCTGTCATGGTATATACCCCAGGTTTTAAAAGAATAGACTTATTAAGATTAGAACTGGTTAGTGTTATCGCTGCAACGACCGCTCCTTGAGAGTTCGTAATTTTTGCTTTTGGAGATTTCCCTGCTCCAAAATAGTTATCTGTAAATTTGCTTACAGATCCAATAACTCTCACAGGAATCTCTTCATTATGATCATTAGTGGCAGGATTTATATTTACTGTAAATGTTTTACTATCATAGGTTGTAGAAGGATTAGAACACCCTAAACCAGAAGTGCCTATAGCCTCTACAGCATACGGTATCGATTCAGTTTTGAATTCATTAATTTGTTGACCTCCAACAAAACCATATGTATTTTGTTCAAAAGTGTACTCATCATAACCTCCAGTAGGGTATTTCACTTTATATAAAATGCCATTTCTTGAACCAGTAAAATCAGGGGATCTATCTGCATTTCCAGATTGAATTATAACTCCTAAATGATTGAAATAATATGGCGGTATTAAACCTGCATCTGTATTATTGTTCGTATAACCCCAATGATCCTTATTTATGGCATTACGAGAAGGTAAGCTTCCATGGTAAGAGAATTCGTAGGCTGGTAAACCTACTGCTGTTTTTCCAAACTCTTGGACCGAATTCAATGTTAATCTACCCGTTTGATAATCTTGATTTAAGATAAATTTCTTAATCAATTTATTTTGATATCTGTCTTTTATTTGAATTTCTGAAGTTGCATAAAAATCCTGACTTTCATCCATTACTTTATTATTTCCAGGAACAAATAATATTTCAATAGGAGAGCTATTGGAATAAATTCGCCTAAGAATTCTCCCTTGTATATCCATTCTGCTATATTTTGTTTTTTGCCTACCCGCAAGAATACCAGAACAATGTCCTCCACTAGCTCCTTTAGTAAGATGGGTATTCGTTACATTTCTATGTATAAAGTGATCTTCTATATTGTAAGTATCATATTCAAAGAAAAGTTTTCTTTGATTAAAAGCATCTGAAATTTCTGTTAGATACCATGAAGAAATATATCCTTCTTGCGCTAAATAACATAAATTCGTTCCAGATGCAATATTAGTAGTTGTTTCACTAGTATTGAAGGTATAGGTTAATCCATCAGGGGTTTTTACTGTCCATCCTTCAATTCTAGATAATGGGCCATTATTTTGTATTGGAGTAATAGAGATTTCAAATTCAGAAGCAATAATTAAATTACCAGTCCAATCAAAATGAAATTTCCCAGAGTAACCATTAAAGTTGAAACTAAACACATCGGGTTGAGAATCATTACAACCAAGGCCTAAACCCACTAAGTAATCTTGGCGAACAAAGTCGTCATCTGGCCCATGGCTTAGATAATCGTAACTTACTTCAGAGCTTAATCTTAAAAAACCTTTAGTTATTAAATTACCTTCTAAATCATCTGGAAGACCATTCATACTTCTAGTTATTACGCCTCCAGCATTTAACGACCACCCTAAACCAATTGAACTAGAGGATTCAAAAACTTTAAAACCTCCAGATTGATAATTTAAGCTTAGGGGAAGGTTTATATCTCCAATATTTATTTGATGAATAGGGATATTATGACTTACCATGCCTCTATATTCATTAATTTTCATGTCTACATACTTCACAATCCCAGCAGCTTCTGGTGATGGAGGAATAACAGTAGGCATATTTTCTGTGGAACCTTGACCGAAATTTAATTTACTAAAACATAATGTAATTAGTAATGTTATTATTATTTTAATTCTCATGAGTTTTATTTTTTGTTAAAACAGATTGATATTAATTATAATTCAAATTTTTAAAAGGGGATATAGTTCTACATCTCTAATTCTTTGATAATAGTTTCTAATTTTTCTAGACGAGCTTCCAAAGTTTCACTTTTGGCTTCTAATTTTTTAACAGTTTTTTTAGAATGTTGCAATTCTTTCTCCTGCTCAATCGTATAAAGCGTTAACTCCTCAATTTTTTGTAACAATTTAGCATTCATATCGCCTAAGAAAATACCGTTTTTTTCTACCTCTTTAGCACTAGGAATGTCTTTTAAGTGGCCTTTTTCTTTAATGTGTGTTTCTACTTCTTGTAAGGTTGGTAACTTATAATCGTCATAGAATACAAAGTCGGACCAACCCGTTTCAACTTTAATTTCTTTTGCTCGTACATTTCCATTTACTGCTAATTTCCATGTTCCCGGATTTGCTGTGCCAATTCCTAAATTCCCATTAGTATCTAACCTCATATATTCAGATAATTGGTGCTGACTCTCTGAGTCATTATTATTGCGGTTTCGATAAAGCCATCTAAATCCAAAATTTGAGCCTTCAAACACCCCTTTGTTTGTATATTTGTTTCTACCACGGTAATTATCTTTAGTGTCATTGTTGTTTCTGTAAGCATTAAAGCCTATATATCCAGCCCATTTGTTTGAACTCCCTCCCCAATTGGTTTCATTTGTCCAATCCATTTGTAAAACACCCCATTTACCAGCACTTACACGGCCTTCTACTTGTAGTTT
>CALDCO010000327.1 GCA_937937185.1 uncultured Flavobacteriaceae bacterium | reverse complement strand
GGTAACGACGACATGGGGAGAATGGAAAACTAGGCATCCAGAAACAACTGTACTCGATCTTAATACTGGATTTAATAGAAATTATGACGAGGGTGTTGCTTACAAGGATTATTTTGCTACCGACAAACTCATGTTTAATGTCCCGCGAACCAACAAAAAACTAAAAAACAAAGCATCAATTCTTGCCATTCGTTTAGCTGAATATCCTGAGGAGTCTTTAGCAATTTCTACTTCATTTTTAGGTAAAAATAAGTTGTATGTAGATGCGATTAAAGCGCAGCGTTTTATAGTCGTTACCGATGGTTCTGGCGCTAATAGAGTTTATGAAATCGATAGCGAACATTTTGTTGAATATGATAAAAATAGTACACTTACAGACGATAAAGGAGGTATTTGGACACTTTATGAAGACCGCTTGGAAAATAAGACAGGAAAAACCTTAAAGCGCATTAGCACCTTTAACGCTTTTTGGTTTGGTTGGTATTCGGCTTACCCTAACACAAGGCTTGTGAAATAATACCATTAGGATCAGTCGTTTTTATTAATCGTGTTTTTCTTCATCCCTAAAAGTTTAGAAGAGTTTATCAATAATAAGTTAAAAGTGAATACATTTACGCTTTAATTTTGAGATTGATTAAAGTCTAATATGAAAATATGAATATTCATAAAAGCTGGGTGCCTTATTTAGAACAGGAGTTTAATAAACCCTACTTTGATATATTAAAAAAGCACATCACCCAAGAATATAAACAACACCAATGCTATCCGCCAGGAAAAGACATTCTTAATGCCTTTGAATATTGCCATTTCAATGCTACGAAAGTCGTAATTATTGGTCAGGATCCCTACCACGGACCAGGGCAAGCCAATGGCTTATGTTTTTCGGTTAGCGACGGCATTCCTCATCCGCCATCATTAGTAAATATTTTTAAAGAGCTAGAACAAGACACTGGCAAACCTTACCCTGTAAGTGGTAATTTAGAACCGTGGGCAAAACAAGGTGTTTTATTGTTAAATGCAACATTAACGGTTAGAGCCCACCAAGCAGGAAGTCATCAAAAAATGGGATGGGAAACATTTACAGACCAAGTGATAAAAACAATTAGTGAAAATAAAGAAGGTGTTATTTTCTTGTTATGGGGCGGATTTGCAAAAAAGAAATCAAGTTTAATTAATAACAGTAAGCATCATGTGTTCACTTCAGGACACCCTTCACCACTAAGCGCAAATCGTGGTTATTGGTTTGGAAATAAGCATTTTAGTAAAGTTAATGAAAAACTATTGGCATTAGGTAAAGCCCCAATAAATTGGTAAGCACTTTTCTTTTACCCATATTATTTTAAATGTCATGTTGGTTCAGTTTATCTTTTAGAATAAGTTACTTTTCCATAGCTTTACCAGATGCATAAAAAGAACATAAAAAAGAGAAAAAACATTACTATTTCTAGTGCTTTTAAAACCATTATTTGGCCTAGAAGAAAATTGGTGTTTATTGGTTTATTACTTATCGTTATTAGCCGCTTAGCCAGTTTAATATTGCCGTGGAAATCTAAAGCATTATTAGATGAAATTGTTCCAAATAAAGACCTTTCTGGGCTTTATAGTTTGCTATTCATTGTAGGAATTGCTTTGCTTATTCAAGCAGCAACCTCTTTTTTATTAACACGAATTTTAAGTGTACAGGCGCAATACCTAATTTCTGAATTAAGAGCGCAAGTTCAAAAAAAAGTCCTTTCATTGCCCATAAGTTTTTTCGATAATAATAAATCTGGTGCATTAGTTTCCAGAATAATGAGTGATGTAGAAGGGGTTCGTAATTTAATAGGAACAGGATTGGTACAGCTAGTTGGTGGAACAATAACGGCCATAGTTTCATTAGTATTACTCATACAAATTAATCCTTTAATGACCCTTTTTGTGTTTTTGCCCATATCTGTTTTTGGTTACATTGCGTTAAAAGCATTTAAATACATTCGACCTATTTTTAGAAATCGGGGCAAAATAAATGCCGAAGTTAAAGGCCGATTGACAGAGACTCTGGCTGGAGTAAGAGTTATTAAAGGGTTTAATGCTGAATCGCAAGAAAACAAAACCTTTGAGGAAGGGGTAGAGCGATTATTTTTAAATGTTAAGAAAAGCCTTACTGCTACTGCAGCAATGACGAGCTCATCTACCTTTCTACTAGGCTTGGCCTCAGTTGGAATTATGGGAATTGGTGGCTATTTTATGATTCAAGATGAAATGACTACAGGAGAATTTTTATTCTTCACACTGCTTTTAGGCTTTATGATTGCCCCAATTGTACAAATGAGTAACATAGGAAGTCAATTAACAGAAGCCTTAGCCGGTTTAGACCGAACCGAAGAGTTAATGAATATGACCCCAGAAGACGAACTAGGGGAGCGTACCCTTTTTTTGGATGAATTAAAAGGCGATTTAGAGTTTCATAAGGTCTCTTTTTCTTACGAAGAAGGAAAAGAAGTGCTTCATGATATAAGTTTTAAAGCAAAAGCAGGCTCGGTTATTGCTTTGGTTGGAAGTTCTGGTTCAGGAAAATCTACAATAGCAGGGTTATCGGCTTCTTTTCTAAACCCCAAATCGGGAAAAATAACTATCGATGGCAAGAATTTGGCCAATGTAAAACTAAGTAGTTATAGAAAATATTTGGGAGTGGTCTTGCAAGATGAGTTTTTGTTTGAAGGCTCTATTCGCGAAAACATTTTATTTTCTAGACCTAATGCTTCAGAAATAGAACTAGAAAAAGCGGTAGAAGCAGGTTATGTGAATGAATTTACAGACCGTTTTGAAAAAGGATTAGATACTTTAATTGGGGAGCGAGGGGTTAAACTCTCTGGTGGTCAGCGCCAAAGAATTGCCATAGCACGTGCTATTTTAGCCAATCCAAAAATGATTATTCTGGATGAAGCAACGTCTAATTTAGATACAGAGAGTGAGGGCTTAATTCAAAAATCACTTTCACAACTCGTTAAAAATAGAACAACCATTGTTATAGCCCATCGATTAAGCACCATAAAAAAAGCAGATCAAATTTTAGTTATTGAAGCTGGTAAAATTGCGGAACAAGGGACTCACGACGAATTAATATCGCAAAGCGGGAGGTATTACGAACTATATACTTACCAAGCTAGAATTTAATGTGTCGTAAGTTTAATTTACGATTAAAATAGAGTAACAAGTGGTCGGACTTTGTATTTAATGGATTTAGCTAATAGGTCGTTTTTTAAAAAACAGCAGACACCGTCATGCTGATGGCGATCAGCATCTCATCCTGTGGTAAACGAGTACACTCTTGAAATATCCCAAATCTTCTGGAAAGGAAGATGCTAAAAACAGGTCGTTTTTTGAAAAAAAGAGCAGACACCGTCATGCTGATGGCTATCAGCATCTCATCCTGTGGTAAACGAGTATACTCCTGAAATATCCCAAATCTTCTGGGCAGGAAGACGCGAAAAACAGATCATTTTCAAAAAAAGAAACAAACTCCGTCATGCTGATGGCTATCAGCATACCATCTTATCTAAAACGAGTGTGCTCGTGAAATATCATAGAATACGGGACCAGGATTACACTAAAAAACAGGGCGTTTTTTTCAAAAAGATTAGTTATTTAAGCATAATGGGAGTTTCAGTGTAGGTCGTATCCCAACCTATTTTTAAGTGAATAATATTTGCGCTTTTTTCATACAAAGCAATAGATAAAGCCTCTATTTCTTTATTACTCTTTTGCGTGGGTACGGTAACACT